>JBHEKZ010000447.1:0-2540 GCA_041859025.1 Melioribacteraceae bacterium
GGGATACCGGCTCATTCGACTCCCCTTTCGATGTTTTTGCCAATATTCTGAATGTTTACGTAGCCGATAAGAACAACAACCGGATTCAATTATTTGATAAAGATTTGAATTTCATTTCTCAGCTTTCGTTTAGCGAGACAACCGAAGAACGCTTTTCATTCCAATATCCAACATCTGTTTCAGTTTCAAATCAAGGAGATTTTTATGTGCTGGATTCCGATAACAAGCGGATTCTGAAATTCAATCTGCGGGGAGAGTTTATCGCAGAAATCGGGGGCATTGATGCCGGCAGTTTCCGCCTCTCCGATCCTCAAAAATTTTGCTTGGATGCTGATTATAACCTTTTAGTATTGGAAACAAATTCGATCTTTATTTTCGACCAATACGGAAATGGGAAAAGCAAGGTTAATATTCCGTTTCATGCAACGAATATTAATTCTCTCAATAATCGGATTACAATCGTCGATTCCAAAAATCTCTTATTAATGAACAGAAATCAGCAAGATTATTCTTCTTACCCAGAGGTCATCAAGCTCAATTTAGATGAAGATATTATGGACGCTTGTGTTTATAAATCTAAACTATACGTACTGACCGGAACAGCAATTTTCATTTATCAGATTCAGCAGTAAATGCCACTCTGGATTAGATTATTAGTAGTCTTTACTCTTTTGCTTTGGATAGCAGGAATATTTTTGGAGTGGATAATTCCTCTTGTTCCGAATTCCGTTTTGGCGCTGCCAGTCCTTCAAAATGCATATTCACATGTTTGCCATCAACAAAGCCACAAACTTTTAGGTGAATCGGTATATCACACGCTTGTATGCGCAAGGTGCACCGGAATTTATGTCGGCTTTTTCTTAGTCAGCATCATCAGTATAATCTGGAAATTACCAAGCGAGCAAAGTATTAAGTATTTTTTTATTTCAATGCTTCCAATGGCTGCGGATGTATTTTTTTACACAATTGGCATTTACAGTTATTCCAAAATTTTGGCTCTTTTTACGGGATTGCTTTTAGGTTCAACCGGATTTTTATATTTTTACTCAGCATTGAATAAACTATTTCAAGAAATAAAACAGAAGAAGAAGTGAAAAAATATATTTCGCCGGTTGTTTGTGGTTTTGGCGCTGGAGTTTTGCAAATTGTGCCATTAATAAAAAGTTTTTCTTGCTGTTTAATTCTACCGCTAGCTGCATTCCTATCATTATTATTAGATCAAAAAGCGAATAAATCTAAAGAGCGAATTCCGATGTCCAAAGCGGTTGTATTTGGATTATTCACCGGCTTATCAGCAGCATTTTTCGGCAGCGCATTTGAAATTCTCATCACGTTCATAACAAAACAGAATGATGTGATATTTGCTTTTCCGGAAATGCAGAGAATGATCGAAGGATTTCCAATTACACCGGATATTAAAAAGGATGTTCTCAATATTTTGCACACGGTCCGATACGAATTAATGAATTACGGATTCTCTTGGATTTACACTTTCTCCATCTTAATTAACGGATTAATAGTAAACACTGTCTTTGGAATTGTTGGCGGACTTATTGGGGCTCAAGTTCTAAATAGTAAAAACAAATCATCGGAAGTTTAATATGATTTCAGCATTAATTTTTTCTGCCCACTTATTATTTACAGCAATAATTTTTACCAAAAAATGGCAAGATGAATCTCTCTCTAGCGCATTCATCAATCTGGCATTGGTAATTATTTTGTTTACTGTTGGCTGGTCTGTAGCAACTTCGCTGGTGAAAATTGTAATTGAACCAAAAGGATTCGGAATTCACTTTGATGCCAACACAATTTCTTTAATACTGCTGACTATTGCGGAATACTTTTTTTACAAATTTTACTACGGCGACGAAAAACCCATTGTTACTGAGGGCGAAAACTAATCTCTACCTTTTGATCATCTTGATCTACTGTTCTCGGCAATTTTTCGAATCTCCATTTTCTAAGCAAATTCATCGCTTCCAGTTCTAAATCGGGATTGCCTTTCATAAGTGGGAAAATCTTTGCAACAGAGCCATCCGGCCTAATTGAGAAACGGAGTTTCAAAACTACTCTTCCGCTTCCTTTGATATTTGTTTCAGGTAAAAAAAAGTTTTTTATTTGTCTAGCTTCACCCGTCCCAAAATTCAATTCAAAACCAAGCTCAGTTTTGTTACCTTTTCTCGAAACTTCATTTTTCTCTTTTTCAATGCCAGTTGTTTCAAGCTTTGGTTTCTCAATCTCTTTAGCTTGTTTTTCATCAGCGGGTACATTCTTTATTTCGTTTTGCAAAGAAACGGTAATCTTTTTGGGTTGGGGTGCAACTTGTACCGGATAAGCTGGTAAATCTATTAATTTTGCCGCGAGTAAATATATGAATACAGCAACAACGATTATATTTGCAAGAGCAGCAAAGTCTATTCCGCGTAAAGGCTTGTGTGTTTGCTCAAACTTCACTCGGTTTCTCTCTCATCAATTTCTGTTTCAGCGAAATAAGGAATCGAATCATCAAGCACATCAATTATCTCAGTTGCAACTACTTC
>JBHEKZ010000096.1:0-4553 GCA_041859025.1 Melioribacteraceae bacterium
GAAATCTTCATTCTATTTTCATCGGCAACCCTGGTACCGGAAAAAGAAGCGTAGCAAAATTGATGAGTAAAATTTTCAAAGAACTTGGAGTAATACAAAAAGGACATATACTTGAAGTCGACCGTTCCGATTTTATAGCCAGTTATCAAGGTCAAACTACTGTTAAGACGGAAAAACTGCTTCAGCAGTCATTAGGAGGAACGCTTTTTATAAAAGACGCTTCTTCCCTCTTCCGAGATGATGATCCATTTGGAACTGAAGCTGTTGAAACAATAATAAAGAGGATGGAAGATTCGAAGGGGAAATTTGTTTTAATTCTTTCCGGCACTACAAATGAAATGCATAAGCTGATTAATTCGCATCCGGGCATTGTTTCTTACTTTCCAAATATTTTTTCCTTTGAAGATTATAATCCCCGTCAGCTACTCGCAATTGCAGCAAGCATAGCGGAAAAGAATGGCTATAATCTGGATGAAGGCGCTCTACAGGAATTGCACGACCGCTTTACAAAACTTTACAACAACCGAGCAGAAGTTTTCCAAAACGGAATTATTGCACGCAATATTTTATACTCCGCAATTACCAGTCAGGAAGAAAGGATTTACAACATCTATGAAAAGGATGATGTCGATTTAAAAACGATAATTCTCGAAGATGTTGAAAAAATAACAATCTAAAGACTGCCATGCTTCAACTGCTAGATCTCGAAAAAAAATACGGTTCCTTTGAAGCCGTTAATAAAATTAATCTAACTGTAACCAAAGGAGAGTTGTTTGGTTTTCTAGGACCTAACGGTGCCGGTAAAACTACAACAATTAAAATGATTACCGGACTTCTCTCTCCTACCGGCGGAACAATTCTTCTTGATAATGTAAATGTTTGGAAGAAGCCGATTGAATCGAAAAAGAGAATTGGCTACATACCGGACCAGCCGTTCCTATACGATAAACTTACCGGCAGAGAGTTTCTCTTTTTCAGCGGCGGATTGTATGAGTTGCCCCACGATAAGTTAAAGGCGAATGTAGATGAGATTATTGAGTTATTGAAAATCGGCAGCTGGATTGACAAGCGAACTGAAGAATATTCACAAGGAATGAGGCAAAGAATAGCTATTGCTTCAGCGTTTATTCATAAACCCGATTTAATTATTGTGGACGAGCCTATGGTCGGTCTCGATCCTCAAACCGCATTTCTTGTAAAAAAACTCTTTGTTGATTCAGCTAAGAATGGAATTACAATATTCATGTCAACCCACTCTCTAAATGTAGTAGAAGATATCTGCACGCATGTAGGCATTATCAACAAAGGGAAAATTATTTTCCGCGATAGGATTGAAGAACTGCATAAATTAAAACTGCAGCACGACAGCAACATTGAAGAATTATTTATCGAATTGACTGATGAAGAATGAAACAAATTCTTCACATACTGAAATATAAATTTTTCGCTTTTATAAGACTCGATTCAAAAATTACTTCTGTAAGCTTAATTAAAAGCATCGGCAGCGCAGTAATTTACAGTTCATTCGGTATCGGAGCATTTCTCTTTTCAAAAGCATTAATCAATTTCCTGCTTGTTGAAGTTACAGTTGGTCAGTTCCTGCTTCACGAATTCATATCGATGATTCTTTTTATTTTCTTTATGTCTATAAATGTCGGCAATATAATTGTGTCTTATTCGACATTGTATAAATCGGCCGAAGTGAACTACCTACTTTCCAAACCGATAGAACCGGCTAAAATTTTCACAATAAAATTTCTTGATAACTTCTTATACAGCTCATCTACTCTATTAATGATATTATTTACTCTTCTGCTCGGCTACGCTACTTACTTCAATCTTACAGCCGCTCAGTTTCTGATACTTGTTATTAATTTTATTCCATTTATGATAAGCGCCGGAAGTCTTGGCGTTATGCTTCTGCTCTTTGTAATATTACTGGCAAACCGGTTCGGAGTTAAAAGAATAATTTACAGTATAGCATTAGGCTACATTGGAATAATATTTTTCTTCTTCAGAATTAACTCTCCGCGCAGATTAGTTCATCTTATTCTCAGTCATTATCCTTTTATTAACCGTGATTTATATCTGGAGAATCTTATTCCCTCTGTAATTAAGGTATTACCAAATAACTGGCTTTCTCAGACTGCATACTGGACACTACACGGTGATATTTCAAAAGTAATATTCTATACAATTCTTCAAGCAGGGTTAGCTTTTGTTCTTTTCAGCTTAGCTTATAGTTTAGGGAAAAAATATTATTTCAGAACTTGGCTGCTTAATCATAAGCTTACAGCAGAGTTTAATTCAAAGCGTAAAAGAGTTTCATCCTTTTTCAAGTATGAAGGCAGTAATAGAGTAACAACTCAGATAAAATCAATTCTTAGAAAAGATTTATTAGTATTCCTTCGCGAACCCAGCCAGGTTATTCATTCTCTCGTTTTACTTTTTCTGATGCTGATATTTGTAGTGAGTGTAGCCGGAATAAAATTTGTCGGATTGGGGAATTTTTATCTGCAAACTATGATTTATCTGGCAATATTCATTTTTAATTTACTGCTGATTACAACGCTTTCGCTAAGATTTATCTTTCCCCTGATTTCATTGGAAGGAGAAGCATTCTGGAAAATGAAGTCGGCGCCGGTTACAATTGTTGAATATGTTAGAAGCAAGCTAAGCGCTTCGGCAGTGATAGTCTTAATCATAAGCATGATACTTAGCTTGTTTTCAAACATAAAATTCGGAATTGTGCTGATAACCTTTTCTCAAATAGTTACCCTTATTGCTGCGGTTACAATTGTTTCTATAAATTTTGGTATGGGAGGTTTGTTCGCAAATTATAAAGAGAAAAATCCAATCCGGGTCTCATCATCACAAGGAGCTTCACTTACTTTTCTGATAAGCATTCTTTATATGCTCTTTCTTGTTGTGCTGCTATTTAAGCCTTTTAGCGATTTGTTCCTGGCAATAATGATAAAGAAAGAATTCAACCTTCTTCGTCTCTTCTTTTTTACTTTGCCTATGATTTTGGTTTCGGGGTTCATAGTAGCACTATTCTATAAAGCTACAGTAAGTTCTCTCAGAAAAGATTTTTAATGTTTCTTATAAAACATCTCAGAAATTTTACCCGCTAATGTAACAGTAATTCTTCTTGAAGCAAATCTTGTAGAAACGGCCAGAATTTTATTATAAAGTCCATCTACAACACTCAGTTTTTTACCTAAAGCTTTCAAGGCAGTTTCAACAACCTGCTCAACTGTTCTTGGTACGGGCCCCGGAGTTGAATTAGCAACCTTTTGAAATTCTGTGCTGGTTCCCCCAGGATTCAACGAAAGCACATCAATGTTGAATTTCTTTAGTTCGTACCAGAGTCCTTCCGAAAGGAATGCATTGAAAACTTTAGTAGCAGCGTATACAGTTGTAGTGGGTGTAGCCTGAAAAGCAACAACACTTGCAAGGAATATGATTCCCCCTTTTTGTTTCTCTATCATCGGTTTAACAAAGTGATGAGTGAGAGTTGTTGGAACTATGCAGTTCAATTTAATCATATTCTCATCGTTTGCAGAAGTATCGTTAATAAACAAGCCTCTGTATCCAAAGCCCGCATTATTTATAAGCAAACCAATATGCCGATGCCCGATGATAGTTGTTAATTCTTGCAGATAATTTTGGGAAAGCAAATCCACTGCCGCTACAAGAATTTCAACTTTGTACTGCTGTTCAAGATTTGTTTTTAGATTATCTAATCGGTCTTTTCGGCGGGCAACCAGAACAAGATTAAATCCTTCTTGAGCTAATCTTCGCGCAAATTGTTCTCCAATACCGGAAGAGGCACCTGTAATTAATCCCCAATCACCATACTTTTCTTTTAATGAATTCAATATCGTAAAAGTCTCAGAAATTAAATCATTTCACTTAATAACTCTGGACGAGGCTGAGGAATTACAATTTTGTTAACCAGCAGTCCTCTATCAGCAATTACTTTCGCTCCGGAATCAACAGCCGCGGTAACAGCCGCAACCTCACCAGTTAATGTGCAAAACGCTTTTCCGCCTAGAGCCATTGCCAAACGGATCTCAATTAATTTTACACTGGCAGCTTTAACTGCCGCGTCGGCGCCTTCAATTAATGAGGCAACAGAAAAAGATTCAATAATACCCAAAGCTTCCAGCGCTTTTACATCCGAATGTCCCGATAATGCCGGGAAAATATCCGGATGAACACTAGGAATTACAAAAGTATCAATCACGGCAAAATCAATCTGAAATGCTGCCGCATCAACTGCTGCTTGAACTTCGGCAACATCACCTCCGATCAGCACAATATATTTTCCTGAACATATAGTTCTTGATAAAATTAACTGAACATTAGAAGTTTTCAGCATAATATCTGCCGCGTGCATACCGGCAGCAATGCTTGTCATCTCTATCAGTCCTATTGAATTCATTTCCATTTGAAATCCTTTACAGTTTTATGCTGTGATTCTAATAAACTCTTCTGAAACATGAGTTACTTTTCCGTTGATTGAAGCGTGAACTTTAGCGCCAAGTTTT
>JBHEKZ010000285.1:0-2540 GCA_041859025.1 Melioribacteraceae bacterium
GATTAAGCTGTGAATAGAAGCAACATAACCAACGACTATCACGCTGTTATCCACATCTTTCCTAAATATGCCGCTTTCAACACCCTCTTCAATCAGCTGCGAGAGATGTTTGTAAGCTTTCTTCGATCTGAATTCCTCAATGTCTTTCCAGACTTCGGGATTACACTTCATTAGATCGTGAACCATCGGCCCTTCAAGTTTTTGCGCTTGCTTGGCTATAAAGTTCATAAATTTTTTCAGCTTCTCTATGAATGGCATTTTTTTCTGCGCCATCAGATCTTCAATGAATTTGTCCACTTCACATTTATTTGCATGTACTATTTCTTTAAGGATATGATCCTTATTTGAAAAATGTTTGTAGAGAGTCTTTTTGCTAATTCCAAGATTGGAAGCAATTTCCTCCATAGTAACTTTGGAAAAGCCGTAGAGCCGGAACATTTCATCAGCTTTAAGAGCAATTCTCTGCTTTATATCTTTTTCTTCTGTCATTTCTTTTTCCAGTTTATAAAAGCCCAACACAAAAACCCCAGATACAGTTCCATTGGAAACGATATGTGTTTTAGTCGTTTCCAAAGCTACATAAGTTTCATCTAGTAATAAAAAATTTTCTCCAGAAAATGATCAATAAACTGTAATAGACGTTTAACTTTTGGAAATATGCTATAACTGCTCCGCAGTGATTAACTTTTCTTTGGTAAGCGTGATAAAACCACGCGCAAAGGCGCGGATGAATAGGGCATAGTCCTAGAAATGTTCTGCAGAGACATTAGAAGGCTTTGCAGAGGCATCTGCAAACGCTGCAAAGGCATTTGTCACCTCTGCAATGGCCCTTTACAAGTCTGCAATTGAGTTTTACACTTCTGCAATGACATATGTAATTATTACAATGATAATAGTTGGTATTGCAATGAGACACGTAAGCTCTGCAATGGCATTTGCAGGGCTTGCAACGGCATTTGCAGTTATTACAATTATAATGTTCAGTCTTGCAATGGGATTTGTAAGTTCTGCATTGAGACAAGTAAGTCTTGCAATGAGACAAGTTGAGCCGCTAATTGGGATTTTTGCAATTTTTAGAGGATTTTACAGAGCGGTAATTAGAAAATCAAAATTGGAATCAGCCCAAAAGATTAATCCGCAACTAAGTCTATATCAGCTTGCATAAGGGTAGGTATTTCTCTCAGAAGCTGGGCATAGCGGGAATTTAAATCTCTCATGTACACATCTTCTATTTCAAATTTTTTGGGATTATAGCGCCAGCAATAATCGTTACTGTTGAATAGAGCCTTCAGCTCCGTTACCGCATCTTCCGAGGGGCGCATTGTTATCACTTCCCCACGTTCATTTTTGAGCAAATAAATTCCCCTTATCTGCATATGCAGATGAGAAAGAAAATATTCGCTAAAATATCCGGAAGAAGATTTCTTAAATGGCATGCAGGAAATATGATAAGAGGAAAACCAAAATAATAGTGAACACAAAATTAAATTTAATATCTGCTTACGCTATTGATATTAAAACAATTTCGATTTTGTAAAAAGCGGAGCAACGGTCTAGAAATTCATTTCGATACGCAAGCCGGAAACAAATGCGCGGCTATAAATACTCTCACCGGGATTAATAACATATTGAACATCGGGTTGAATCTTAAGCCATTCAAGTAAATTCAAACTGTAAGTCAGCTCGATAATTGTTTCGTTGAAGCGGTAATCTGAGACAGCAACAGAGTTAGCGACCGCATATTTACTACTCATACAAGCGTTGGCTACTGCCAGGCCCAACATTTCATCGGGATTGTTTGAAAAAACTCCGGTTAAATTTATTCCGACTGCCCAGAATGTATGTACAGCATTTATATTACAGTTTGTAAAGCCCAGCCTTCCAAAGGCCGATAAACCGAGGGAAGAAAATCCCGGTTTGCAGCAAAGAAATTTTTCGGCATTAAGATAAATACCGGAGTTTCCATAATGACGGATTGGGTTTCCTTCGGCATCAACCTCGGATAGATCATCAAATCTTTGGGGATAAAACCAGCCGCCAATGCTATATTTGGCAAATCCTTCTGAAACATTCTCTCCGTTTTTCAAGTAACCAACTTCTCCGGCAAACATAAAGCCATCATTCTTATTCATAAAAACATGTGTCAAATATTTCTCATCATAATTCCCCGGAACCGCATCGAATACACCAAACTGCAAATAAACATTATCTGTTGCATTGTACTTTACTCTTAAGGCAAGTGAAGTAGCAGGAAAGATTGATGGACCATTAAGACCGCTACCGGCAAAATCGGCTCCAATTCCAAATGAGGGATTAATAAAAAGCGCGGAGGTAGCGCGCGAATCGAACTCGCTATTGAGATCATACAAACCGAAGAGAATAGGCAAGGAGCCGTCAATAAATTTTTTATCTATCCATAATTGCTGAATGCGCCACTGCCTAGGTGAAGCTATATTACTAATTCCTTGTATTGCACCGGAGCGAAGTTCTGGGGCTGTGCCGCCGAGCCCAATGACTTGAGAATAAAGCGAGGCATCCGA
>JBHEKZ010000457.1:0-2736 GCA_041859025.1 Melioribacteraceae bacterium
ATACCATTACTATTGAAGGACATACCTATTTAACTTTCTCGGAAGATATACAAAAAAGATTTGAAAGCTACGGCTGGCAAGTGTTACACACTGATGCTTATGATCACGATGGTATTAGAAAAGCGATTATTGCCGGACAAGCCGAAACAGAAAAACCAACGTTAGTTATTACAAAATCTACAATCGGTTTTGGTTCTCCAAATAAAGCTAATACACATGATGTTCATGGTTCTCCATTAGGAAAAGATGAATTAGTAAAAACAAAAGAGAATTTAGGCTGGCCGGTTGATAAAGAATTTTATGTCCCGGAAGAAGTTGCGAAGCTTTTTGCTGATCGTAAAAGTGAAATGAAAAAAGTATATGATACTTGGAAGAACGATTACGCTTCTTGGAAAAAGAGCGAAGCTGAAAAAGCCGATCATTATGAAAAAGCTTTAAGCGGCTGGCTGCCGGAAAATCTTGAAGAAGAATTAATTACAGCTGTTCCAAAAGAGCCAAGCGCTACACGAACTCTGTCAAGTAAAGTAATTCAGAGAATTGCGCAGCTTGTTCCTTACTTTGTAGGCGGATCTGCCGATTTGGCTCCTTCGACAAACACTTATATGAATGGATTTGATGCAATCTTTGCCGAAAAATTTAGCGGAAGAAATTTTCACTTTGGAATTCGTGAACATGGAATGGGATCAATTCTAAATGGAATTGTTCTCTATGGCGGATTCAAAGCGTTTGGCGCAACATTCTTTGTTTTCTCGGATTATATGCGTCCAACAATTCGTTTAGCTGCTTTGATGCAAATTCCGGCAATATATGTTTTTACTCATGATTCAATTTTTGTTGGCGAAGATGGACCTACTCATCAGCCGGTTGAACATTTGTCTGTGCTGAGAGCAATTCCAAACTCAACTGTTCTTCGTCCGGCTGATGGAATTGAAACTGCGATGGCATGGGCTTACGCTTTAAGAAAAACTGATGGACCGGTTTCCTTAATTCTAACTAGACAAAAAATTGATGCATTTGAGAGAGCAGAAGATTTTATTCCTAGTGAAGTTTTAAAAGGCGCTTACATTACGAGCAAAGAAAAAGAGGGGAAACTGGACTTGCTAATTGTTGCAAGCGGTTCAGAGGTTCCGGTTGCTGATTCAGCAAAGAAATTGCTTGGCGATAAATTAAATATTAGAGTTGTTTCAATTCCTTCGCGAGAAATTTTTGAGAAACAATCTGAAGATTACAAAACAAAATTATTTCCTGCGGATGTCCCGGTTGTTGTTATTGAAGCCGCATCAATGACTGGCTGGGGCGATTTGTTCCGTCAAAAACTTTTACTCATTGGAATGAAATCTTTTGGCGCTTCTGCTCCATATCAGACACTCGCAGAGAAATTTGGTTTTACTGGGGCAAGTGTGGCTGAAAAAATTAAAAGCTGGTTATAAAATCTCTAAATTAGAGAAAGAGGATAAAATGGAAGTTAGATATTCGCCGGATCAAAATGGATTTAAGAAGATGGATACGACAGAGCTTCGCAATTCGTTTTTGATTGAAACTCTTTTTACTCCAAATGAAATTCCGATGGTCTATTCCGATGTGGATAGATCAATTACGGGTTCTGCAGTTCCGGTTGGCAAAACTTTGCAGCTTATAGCAACAAAAAAAGAAATGGCGGCAGAACATTTTTGCGACCGCCGTGAAGTTGGTGTAATTAATATTGGAAACTCCGGTGTCATCACAATTGATGGAACCGACTACAAAATGGGTTACCGCGATGCGCTCTACATAGGAAGAGGTTCTAAAAGTGTAGAGTTTAAAAGTGATATTGCAGAAACGCCGGCACATTTTTATTTTGTTAGTTATCCGGCACATACCGCTTATCCAACAAAACATATAACATACGATCAAGCAATTCATCGTCATCTTGGTTCAACTGAGACTTCCAATAAGCGAACAATCAATCAATATATTTTGCCTGATATTCTTCCGACTTGCCAACTTGTTATGGGATTGACAGAGCTTGAAGATGGCAGTGTTTGGAATACTATGCCGTGTCATACTCATCAGCGAAGAAGCGAAGTTTATATGTATTTCAATTTAAATCCGGATGCTTTTGTTGTTCACTTAATGGGTGAAGCGAATGAAACACGCCACATAATTATTCGCGATAGACAGGCAGTTCTTTCTACAAGCTGGTCGCTCCATTCCGGCTGCGGAACACAAAGCTATTCTTTCATTTGGGCGATGGGCGGAGAAAACCAAGTGTTCGATGATATGGACGCAATTGCAACTAAAGATTTGAAATAGGAGAGTAAAATGGTACTTGATAAATTTAGCCTAAAAGGTAAAACAGCAATAGTAACAGGTGCAAATAAAGGTATCGGGCAGTATTACGCAATTGCATTGGCAGAAGCGGGTGCTGATGTAATAATTAGTGCATCGTATGAACAAGATTTTTCAGAGACAGAAAAGTTGATTACTGGTCGCGGTAGCAAATTCAAGGGTTACGTTTGCGATTTCTCCGACCGAAATGCTTTATATGAGTTTATCAGAAAAGTGAAAGCAGATTTTCCGCGTGTTGATATTTTAGTGAATAATGCCGGAACAATACTTCGCCAACCGATTGCAGAACATTCCGATGAATATTGGGATAAAGTGATTGAGATTAATTTATCTGCACAATTTATTTTGACTAGAGAGTTTGGAAAAGAAATGGTTGCGCGTGGATATGGAAAAATTGTGTTCATAGCT
>JBHEKZ010000162.1:0-2585 GCA_041859025.1 Melioribacteraceae bacterium
GTGAAAATTGTATCGGCATAACCCCTAAAGTTGTTGCCTAGAAAATAATTATGGTGCTCTATATTTTTTATTTTCCCTTTTACACCAAGATAGATTGTAAATGGCGCTAAAGTCCAATGCATTTTATCTAACTTATCTTCACTAAACTTTTTTCTGCCTAGTATTTGACCTCTAAAAGAAGCCGCGTCCGCGTTAGAAATAAAAATATCCGCACTCCATCTCTTTCCATTAGTATCAATTACTTCGGTTAAGCTTCCATTGGTGTTATTTACCGCATTAACTTCAGTATTAAAATGAAATTCAACTCCTTTTTCCTTTAAGATCTTTACAATTTCTTCAACAAGACGGTACATTCCCCCTTTAATTCTCCAATAACCATTATGCTTCATTTCCGTATAGTTAAGCAAAGAATAAATTGCGGGGGTTTGAAATGGTGTAGCGCCTAAAAAGAATGCGACAAGTGAGAAAATGATTCTTACTTCTTCCGATTCAAATTTCTTTTCAACTTCACTCCACATTGTTTTATAGAGATATGGAATGTGCTTCCAGGGAACTGTTGATAATGAGAGAAGATAACTGACCATACTGTCAAAATTTGACTTAACGACTTTATCTTCAGTATCGTGCCAGAATTCACCGGCGCGTTTAAGATACTTTTCAGCTTTTACCGCTAAGTTAGGCTCAATATCTTCAAATTCTTTTTCAAGTTTTTTCAAATCCTTAAATATTCTTCTCGGTGTCTCTTTCCCTTCAAAGTAAACCTGGTACAAAGGTTCAAGTTCTTCAAACTCTACCGGATTTTTTATTCCTACCGAATTAAATAATTCATCAAATTCATAAGTCATGCTCATAAAAGAGGGACCCATATCGAAACGAAAGCCATCCATTTCGAGAATGTTCATCCTTCCGCCGGGAGTGGAATGTTTTTCGAGAATAGTTACTTTATAACCGATGCTCGTTAAACGTAAAGCCGTTGCTAAACCGCCTAATCCCGAGCCAATTATTAATGCTTTTTTCATCTTCCTATTAATTTTTGAAGCTAAACCACGCATCCATGATTAATAGTTCCAATATTCTTCACAATTCTTATATAAGTTTTCCGGAGCGGATAAGGCTATCGGTTATTGTGGCAAAGATGAAAAGTATACTTGTAAATGATCGGGCAAATGACATACTACCTCCTCAAAATAAGTACTATTTCCAATAATTTGGAAAAGATATTTTAGATTATTCTATGTTCCTTTCTTTGAAAACTAATTGAGATAAAACATGATTGAATATAATAAAGGAGGAATAAATACGTAAATGTTTTTTTGATATCTTGAAGCCAATGTGCTCTGCATTGCACCCGAAAATTATTGATAATGCAGATACTTAGATTACAACGAATTAATATAGATGCGCCAAACACTCTGCCTGTTAATTAACAATCAAAAATGTTTTCGGGATTGTTTCTTTCGAAATACCATTTCATCGGATTATCGAGAATATATTTTCTTATCCGTAGCAGTTCTTTATCGTCGCGTATAATTCTATCGTAAAACCGCGACTGCCAGGAAAAAGCAGAATCCCATTTTCTTATCTCGTATGAACTTCTTGCTTTAAATTGCCGGATAATATTCGACAGGGATTTTGGATTTAGCTGCGGATTTTTTGAACCTGTAATTCCTCCACATTTTTTATTAGTAGAGACGCAATTAATTGCGTCTCTACATTCTATTTTTTCAGTTGCCGGAACGGGCGTCTCTACAGATGGGTTTAATACTAAAATACCATGAATATGGTTGGGCATAATTATAGAATAATCAATTTCTACATTTGGAAAATGTACCTGAATTTCATTCCAATATTTTTCTGCTATCTTTCCTAATTCATTCAATATCATCTTTCCGTTTTCTACGGCGCCAAAATATTCTATTTGATCCTTTGTGTTTATGGTTATGTAATACCACCATGGCGATGAATAATCCCAATCTTTTAATCTGCTCGTCTCTATACGAAATGTATTTTTAAATTTTGACATAAGAACTTCATTTTTAAATTCTTAATGCTACTTATTAACTTTTGTAGAGACGCAATTTATTGCGTCTCTACATTATTGATTTTTTTTAGACGCACACGCTTGTCCCGTGTTGTTTACGGGAGTGCGTTTCCACATTCTCTTTTTTGAGACGCAATAAATTGCGTCTCTACATTCGTAATTCGAAAAGAGATTTCTTCATTGAAAAATGAGACAGAAAAAATTCGGGCTAAAGTCCGATGGAACAGCGGATAATCCAAAACCCCGCGTTTCAACACGGGGTTTACAAAGAAAATGAAATCAATCGGGTTTTAGCCCGCAATAAAACAACAAAGTATTGCGAATTATGTTACTGAACTTTGCTGACCGGTTCGCTCCAAGGACCGGTGCCTATTCTGTTTGTCGCTCTTACGCGGTAAAATACCCTTACACCTTTCGGAACATCGTCATCGGCAAAACTGCTCTTCTTTGTTGTCTTGAAATTTTTCAACTCCGGTATTGTGTTCTTATCGGCAGCGTTGATTCCGTAGCCTTTCTGCCATTCGTAATAATCCGATTGTGAATC
>JBHEKZ010000367.1:0-2964 GCA_041859025.1 Melioribacteraceae bacterium
TTCGAGCGAAGAAGAGCGTACTTCGGAAACTTTATCCATTCCCGCAACAGCATCTTCAATAACTTTAGTTACGCCGGTTTCTACTTCCTTAGGTGAAGCTCCCGGATAGATTGTTGTGATAGTAAGAATTGGCGGTGAAAACTTGGGCAGCAATTCATACTTAAGTTTTGAGTAACTGAAAAGTCCAAGCGCCATTAAAGCAGCAAACACTACTATAATTAATGATGGACGTTTTATTGATAATTCGGTAATTGTCATTTTTCAAATTCCTTTTACTTATTGAGAATCGCAACTTTAGTGTTATCCACTAAATTGTTTTGACCATTCACAATTAATACTTCGCCTACAGTCAATCCGCCTATTACTTGAACATCTGTTCCGGATTCTGTTCCGATAGTTAGATTTCTTAGTTTGGCAACGCCGTTTTCAACAACAAATACTTGCGGATTTTTAACACTTCCAACCAAAGCAGCACGCGGAATCACAACAACATCTCTATCTTTCATCGATGTAAACTCCGCGCGAACAAACATTCCGGCTTTTAACTGATGAGAACTTTGGTTTACAATTGATATTTCAGTTGGATAAGTATGTGATTCGTCACCTTTATTACTTATCGATTCAATTCTTCCGCTAAATACAACACCTGGATAAACATCGGCGGTTACTTTTACAGCATCGCCGGTTTTTAGAATAACAGCATCAGTTTCTGAAATATTTAATTTCACCTTAACGCGGGAAATATCAACTACGTTTGCAACAAATGTAGGTTGAGGCGCACCCTGCAGCATGGCTCCAACATCAACCGGTCTGCTTGTTACAAATCCGGATATCGGAGTTTTAACTTTTGTGTCTTCCATTTGTCTCTTGGCAACGATGTAATTAGCTTCCGCCATAGCAGCACCAACTTTCACTTGGTCCAATTGACTATCGGTAACTGATTTTTCCTGGTAGAGCTGCTGAAAGCGTTCGTAATCTTTTTTAGCTTTAATCCAATTAGCTTCTGCGCTCATTAATGCAGCCTTCTTAAGTTCATCATCCACTTGCAGCAAGACAGAACCGGCTTGTTTATAATCCCCAACTTTTGCGTAAACAGCCACAACTTTACCCGATGTTTCGGACATTATATTCACGTCGTTGTTGGCGTAAATTGCTCCGGTAAGAGAGAGCTGAGTAGTAATGTTTTTCTTAGCAACATTTTCTACAGAAACATAATAAGTAATATCTATTCCGCCGGAAGTATTAGCGGCAAGTTTCTTTTTGTTGATTGCCAGTATTGTTACTATAATTGCCAGCACTACAACAACACCAACAATTGCTTTCCAGTTTTTCATTTTTAATTCTCCAGATTTATAAATTTTTATTTGCCAATTGATTTATCAAGTTTTGCTTTTGCGAGTTCACAGTCAACGGTAGATGTTGAAAGATTAGTCTTAGCGCTTATCAAAGCTGTTTCGGCGTCAATAACATCGGCGCTGGTAGCCAAACCGGTTTTAAATTTATCCGATGTAACACGCATATTTTCTTCGGCTTGCAGAACGGTTAATTCCGCTAGAGTAACTTTTTTGTATGCTTGTTTCATATTCAAATAGTTTTGTGTTACTTCCAGCGTAATTCCATCTTTAATCATTCCCAAACCATCTTTAGCTTGTTCAGCTTGCGCTGGCGCTTGATCTGTTTGATGCGCGGTAGTCATCCAATCCCAAACATTAACGCTCAAGTTAACGCCGGCATCCCACGTTCCATCAAACTGATTACGTGTAGGCATAATTCTTTGATTCGGTTTGCTGTAATAATAATTACCATATAAACTTACTTGAGGATACCATGATGATTTGGCCAAAGTAACTCCGGCTTCTCCGGCTTTTACTCTGGAACCAGCGGCTTTTACCTCAGGTCTGTTTTGAGTCGCATCTTCAATTAATTTATCCAAGCCATCGAAAACAGATTCTGTTAATCGAGTTGTTGATACAATTGAAATTTGAGTATTAAGCGAAATTCCGATTGTGCTGTTTAAAGCTACCATCGCAAGCTTAACGGCATTCTCTGCTTCTATCTGCTGATACATTACATTTGAAAGCTGAACTTCCAGCTTAAGAATATCATTCTTAGTCATCATTCCTGCTTTTTCCAAATTTCTAGCATCAGCCAGATGAGCTTTTATTTGATCGACAGTTTCATCCATCACTTTTTTGAACTGAGTTGCTTTGTACAAACTCCAATATGCGTTCTTGATGTTGAATACCAGATCGCTCTTATCCTTGTTGTATTCTTCATTTGTAGCATTAGAAAGCTGTTCGTTAAGCTCCACATTGCCTACCAGGCGAAAACCCGTAAACAAAGGCTGAACTAAAGAAGCTTGCGCGCCCCAGGTATCAAATATTCCGGGGGAAATAGGAAAAGAACCGAAAGGCGTGCTTATTACAAAAGGATCAACTTCGCTTAGTCTGGTATATCTTGCACTAAGTTTAAGCGAAGGGAGTCTTAATGCGTTAACCTCTTTCACTTTGGCTTCGGAGCCTTTAACTTTCATTAAAGAGGAATGAAGCAGTTTACTATTCTGCAAACCGGTTTCAACTGCTTGCTCTACAGTAAGAGAAAGTTTCTCTTGAGCAAAAGCAGCGGAAGCGGTTATCAGAATAACAGCAAAGGTTATTATTCTAAACTTGTTAATTATCATAAAGCCCTTTCTCCATAATTGTCTATTGATGATTTGTATTTTTTTCTTCCTTCAGTTGTAAAAATTCCTTCGAACAAAATTTTGAGAATATCTCTAAACGCCTGATCTGCTGAAACAGGGAGTTTAGATAAAACATCGGGATTGATTAAGCTGTGAATAGAAGCAACATAACCAACGACTATCACGCTGTTATCCACATCTTTCCTAAATATGCCGCTTTCAACACCCTCTTCAATCAGCTGCGAGAGATGTTTGTAAGCTTTCTTCGATCTGAATTCCTCAAT
>JBHEKZ010000423.1:0-3712 GCA_041859025.1 Melioribacteraceae bacterium
TTTGCGGGCACTCCAAACGAAGTAGAAGCATACACGCTAAATGTTTTAGAGATGGAAGCAATGAAGCAGGAGGTTGCCGCGAGCGAAATGTTTGAAGCGCTAAACAAAGATGGCTTTATAGCTTTGTATATCAATTTTGAAACCGGGAAATCCAATATAAAAGAGGAATCCAAACCTATAATAGAACAGATTGTCGAGTTGTTAAAACAAAACAGCGGGTTAAAGATCAGCATTGAAGGACATACGGATAATGTGGGAACTGAAAAATCAAATCAGACTTTATCGGAAGCAAGAGCTAAATCCGTTTTATCAGCTGTTGCGGCAAAGGGAGTTGATGCAGGCAGAATGAAATCGAAAGGATGGGGACAGACAAAACCGATTGCGGATAATAAAACTGAAGAGGGAAAAGCTAAGAACCGCAGAGTTGAGATTGTAAAGATGTAGTTAAAAAAAAAGCGGAAGCCGAAAGGCTTCCGCTTTGAAAAACTAAAAACATATTCTCAATTATTATTGTACTGCACATCCATATCATAATTCCATTTATCAAAGTAGAGATTACCGCCGCGCCATTCTACTTCGCCCCGCTGGAAGTCTATAGTCTCGCTTCTGGGATAAACTTTTGCCGGATAGAGCGGTTTGGAGAAAGCATCATTTACAATTAATCTGTAAGCGTCAATACCTCCCAGATAAAAGTATTTCTGTTCCTCGCTTAAGTAATTCTTAATTCCAAAACTTTGATCAACAGGAATCCAGCCGTATCCGTCAACATAAATTTCGCACCAGTCATGCAGATTAATTTCGGGCGGATGCATCATCCAGCCGCTTTGCCATTTAGCCGGTATTCCATTGTAGCGGCATAAGGTCATAAATACCAGAGTCTGTATTCCGCAGTCACCATGTTTATGTTCCAGACTGTATTCGGGGATATTTGGAATTGTAGAATACTCTCTCGCGCTTGCCCAGGGAGTGTTCTCATCAACCCAAATGAAAATCTTTTTCAGCTTCTGCAGCGGATCTTTTTCATCACCAAGAATTTGTCCGGAGAGATTCTTAATCCTATCGGAAAAAACTATCTGCGGAAATTCTTCTTTGGTGTATTCATCAAAAACATCTTTGGTCTGATCGAAAGTAATATTGATTTTACTCTTAAAGAGATTAACAAACTCCGCTTTGGAAGTATAAGAGAGTTCCATTTCAAACTTGGTAGGCTGATCTTTCTTTGCCGCTGCTTCAAGGTAAAGTGTTCTCTGAAGATTGTTATCATCTGCAATGGTATATTCTTTACTGCTTACACTCATAAGTTCTATGCCGGTCTGGCGCGGATTAGTTTCTTTAGGATAGGGAAGCCAGCATCTGATAACTTCACCATCAGGAACAGCATTAGGTTTTACCGTAAGGGTGTATTTAATTTTCATATTTACCGGAAGAACAATTCTTTCATTATTCGCCGCTGCTTCATAAACTTTTGGAATATATTCTTTAAGAAAAGTTTCAAGCGGATCGGTTTTAACTCCATCTGTTTTCTCTTTTACGCTTTTGGCTTCTTTATTAATTCTGAAGAGATTAGGAACGGCGTTATTAAAGTAACGTTTCTCTCCGTCAATCAATTTCATTTCAAGGGAATTGTCTTTTTCCCACGCCGCAATCATCTCATCATTTAATCCGGGATAATATTTCTTTAAGGCGTTAACAACATATTCGGTATCTCTCTTAAAATCTTTTCTAATTCTATCCATAACATCAATCTGAAAACGGAGATCGTACTTTTCCGCATCGGTTAAACTTTTATCGGCAAGTTTATTCTCAATAAGCGCTTCCGCTTTTGTAAAATTTCCCTGGGTAATTTGAGTGTTAATTTCCGGGTAGTTTGTCTGTGCGTAAGTAAGTGAGGTAATCACTATAAAAATGAGGATAATCTTTTGCATGATCGCGCGTCCGGCTTTGTTATAATAAGATGGTGTAAATATAATAATCACATGATACTATTCGTAAATAAATAGTGTACGCTGATAAGGCAGATAGAGAGAAATATTTTTCTCCTTTTAAAAGAAAATTAATGGGAAACATTCTAAAGGATTATACGTCCTATTACTATCTCAATTCTGTTTTATAATAATTAAAAAAGCAGCTAAGAAAGTTAATATGAAAATAAATTTACGGGCGGCATCGGTTTTTCTATTCTTTTATTCCATTTCATTTGCCCAGACGGCAGACTGGAAAGTTTATAATACTTCTAATTCAGGTCTGCCGGATAACCAGATTAACGCGATTCATATAGATAATCAAAATGTAAAATGGGTCGGAACAAGTAACGGTTTAGCTAAATTTGATATTTCAGGCTGGAAACTATTCAATAAAGCTAATACACCGTTACCTTCCGATTACATAACCGGAATTGCAAGCGACGGAGAAAACAGTATCTGGATTGGTACAGACAGCGGGATTGCTCACTTAATTAATGGCAGCTGGGAAGTTTTTACACAAGCTAATTCTTCCATTGTCAGCAACAGCATATCTCAAGTTAAATATTCCGGCGGAGCTGTTTGGTTTACAACCGATAAAGGTCTGATGAAGTATTCCGGCAATCAATGGAAGTTATACGACAGTAATAATTCCGGTCTATACATAGACTTTGTTTGTTCTGTAACAACGGATAAGGATGGAACGCTCTGGAGCGGAACATTTAATCATCTCGATTTTAACGGAGTTTTGATTTCTTACAGCAACGGGGGATGGACCTATTACAAGCTGAAAGACCATGGATTATTTTCAAGTTTTCCCGACGCGCTTGTATGCGATAACCAAAACAATATATGGCTTGGTACAAAAGGAACAACAGGAGGCGCGTTGGTAAAAATCAGCGGTACCGAATGGACAATATATGATAAGAGTAATTCCGGTTATAAAGGGAGTGGAATAAACAGCATTGTGATTGAGGGTGATGATAAATGGATTGGGGGCAACGGCGTTACTTTATTCAAAGATGGAAACTGGACAACATTTAATAAAAGTAATTCCGGTCTGCCGGATGATTTTGTTAGCGAAATAACGATAGACAAATTCGGCAATAAATGGATTGCGACAATCAGCGGCGGTTTGGCGGTTTATAAAAAGGATGGAGTAATTTCTTCCGTATATAATAATGAGAAACCGGTTAACAGCATGTTTCAGTTGTTTGATAATTATCCCAATCCTTTTAACAACGCGACTAAGGTTCGTTTTTCAATTCCCGCAAGAAATAGAACTCAAATTAAGATTTACGATATGCTCGGAACGGAATTATTCACCCTTACGGATGAAGTAAAAGATGCCGGTGTTTATGAGGCTGCTCTAAATCTCGACTCTTATACAAGCGGAGTTTATCTGTGCAGGCTTATATCCGGAAATTTAAGCATAGTTAAAAAACTTATTTACTTAAAATGATCTTTAATTGTTGAGCTGCAAACATATTATTTACTTTTAGGAAGGGCCGGCCACATATGAACACGACAATAAATATAAACTGTACTGCCGAGAAGAGAATTGCCAAGCAATTATTGTTACTGATAATTCTTGCCGGCCCATTCTGCAGCGGGCAATTATATGCGCAGACTGTAGCACCGCTTGCTAAAGGAAATATCTGGGTATACCAAGCCAAAGAATCTTCTGCAAAAAGAGTCAAATATTATTTGTCCGATACTATAACAATAGATGGTTCGGTTTATTTTGTATG
>JBHEKZ010000016.1:0-4069 GCA_041859025.1 Melioribacteraceae bacterium
TACCAATTTCTACGATAAGGATTTTCGCTACATATTGAACGGAGATAAGAAGGTGGGATCAAAAACACTGCAGGAAATAGAACTCACCCCGATTGACAAAAGCAAGCCTTTCCACAAAGTGTATGTGCTGGTGGATAAGAATGCCAAAACGATTTACAGCACCAAAGTGCTCGAGAATGCCGGCAACCGCTATACGTACACGGTTAGCACCATGAAGACCAATGCGGCCATTGCCGATAGTCAGTTTACCTTCGATAAAAAGAAATACCCCGGTGTGGAAGAAGTGGATTTGCAGTAATGCAGAAGACTGAATAAATAACTAACCTGCTGTTCCGGCAGGTTTTTTTGTGCGTAAGAGTGCTATGTTGGAAGAATTTTCAGCCAACGTTCTGAGCAGCATGATGGGCCTGGTGGGTTGAGTTTTTTTGCGCAGGTTATGTTGTGCGTTCGTGCTTCGATTGATGTTCAGCATATCTTTTTAAGTATAATTGTCAATAACATACCGAATCCTATATTGATTTAACCTTACCTAACATCATAATCATGTAGCAAGTCATATTCGTGGGCATAGTCGAATTGATGGGCATAGTCAAATTGATGTTGTAAGTCAAAGTTATGCACATAATCAAATTGATGTTGTACATCAAATGGATGAACATAGTCAAATTGGTGTTGTAAATCGAATTGATGGGCTTGTCGTAAGCCATAGGGTGTTTGAATTAGATGTTGACAAGGAATTCTGTGTTGACAATATACTGTGTGTTGGCATGTCATTCTATGTTGACAATCTGTCGTGTGTTGGCATGTCATTCTGTGTTGACAACTGATAGTGTGTGTGCAATTAATTTTATGAGTACAACTGATACGATGCTGACAAGTAATTCTCTCGATTGGCTTCTCTACTCGTAGAGCAGCTTTATTTCGCTCTGCGATTTCATTTTGCTCTTTTATCTTTCTAATAATCTCATCTTGTGCTAGTTTATTTTGCCAATTGTTCCAGTCTGCTTTTGCTTTTGCTGCAGCAATCCTTGCTTCTTCTTGTAGTTTTTCTGCGTTAATGCTATCAGTTGCGTTTTTTTCAACTACAAGCCTGGCAACTTCGGCATTTGCGGCTTCTAGAGCAATACTATCAGCTTCTCTCTTTTCACGAATACGTTTTGTTTCCTCGTCTGCTTTTCTTTTTTCATTTGCAATACTATCTTTTTCTAATACTAGTTTTTCTTGCTGTTCTTTTAAGCGTTCATTTATTTTGTTATTGTCTACAATTTTTTCAATTATTTTATAGCGAATTTCTATTCTTGAAAAAACAAATAAAGAAAGACCAACTAAAACGCCTAAAAACAATTTTGACTTTATTGCACTGCCCATTTTTTAGAAGTTTTATTTTCTATTTATTTTCATCTGCTTGGTTTTCACTTTCTGTTCCGCTCATTTCATTAGATTTTTTGTATTCAAGATTTGTCCCCTCATCCGTAGTATCCATTGGCTTATCCTTTTCTATTCGTATAGTGTTCTCTGGAAGTTTTACATCTATTCCCATTGTTTTTGAAGCCACAGCTTTAAAAACATCCATCTGACCTTGAGTCCGAGCTAAATTATTGTCAACCATTTTTAATCCAAACTTTTCAATTACAGTATTAATATTTTTTTCTTTTTCTAATTGCAACTCAAGTTCTTTTAATTTTATTTCATCCATCGATTGAAGACCCGAAGGATTTATTTCGCCAAGTATTAGACGTTCGCTCAATGAAGGGAATTTAGCAACAATCTCAAATATTAATCTCAATTTTTCATCATGTTCATTTTTCTTCCTCATTAATTCGGCTGCATGTTCCTTATTTTTTTGTTCAATTTGAGCAGTGGTAACTTTAGCTGTAATTTCTATTCTGTGTTCTGTCTCTTTGGTTTCTTTTACTCTTTCATGTTCTTGTTTTATAATTTCGGTTTCATGTTCAATCTTTATTCTTTGCTGTTGTGCTTTTTCTTTCTCCTCCTGGAATTTTGCATGCTCTTTTGCTTTTCGCTTTTGCTCAAGGATGTTTGCGAATTCAGGGTCAGATGGATTAAGATTGATAAACATTACTTCATCAGCAGTAAAACAGCAATCTACTCCCTTCATGTCCTTCAACAACTTATGCTTAATGTTTTCATATTTATCTTCTTTGAAAATAGTAATGTCAATCCAATCACTATCACTAATTATTTTTCTTACTGATTTCTTTAGTTGTGAGTTAAATATTTTCTCTTCCTCGTCTTCATTTGATATAAGGCGAATAAGAAATTTATCTTCTTCCAAAACTTTAGTAGTTACTTCAACTGTACCTATTATTTTAACTCCATCTGTTGTGGTAATTTGGTCGCTCTCATTTAGTGAAATGGCAATATGCTTTGGTCGTAAGTCAACAAATGCCAATTCATCATATTCAGTAATTAATCCCACAAGGAACATTCCTTTGGGTGCAACCCTTATAGGTACGCCTCCTTTCATCGGAATTAGTCGTTCGTTTTCATTTGAATAGTGTCTGTTTAAAAAAGACGCTGAAACTTTTTTTGTCCACTTATTCATTGTTGTAAATTTTAGATTTTTTGATTTGCTATTAACCCATATAATAACCGATGACATGAATATTGCCCAACCGAGTGCACCTAAATAATCCCAAAGCATATCATCCTTCTTGCCGTCAAGGATTAACTGGTTGAGTAGAAGAATAAACGTTGGGAGAAACAATGTAATTAGTAAAACTGTTTTCCCAAATCTATTTATGTACATTTTAAGTCTTAAATATTCAGTGTTAAGTTACGTTTTATCTCTCGCTTCGTACAGATAGTTTGAAATTCCAATGTTGCACCAGCATGACGCACAACGTTAAAGCATTGACGATGTGGCGGTATTCTGTGTTCCGTCTGCTTGGTGCCGCTGCTGATTAAAGTTACAAAAGCTCATTGTTTATTCTGTTGCTTGTCGTTATTCGTCTGTAGAAACCGAAGCTAAATAGTGAACAAAAAGCTGAGAATATATTCTTCGCCCCGCAATATTGCCAATGCAATGTTGGGCGCAGATTATTCGTCAACGGTTCGCTGAATTTGTGTTGACAGAGCCGCTCTGATAAAAACTCGCATTACTGTATTTTCCGACCAAAGAGGACTAATATCTTTGAAATATTTGGAATCGTCTTCCTGAATAGGATGAAAGGCAGTGCCGTTTAACTCGAGAAGCCCCGCTGCTCGCATAAAAAAAATTGAAAAAATTCCAGTTCCTCTCATATCAACTGTAGTCCCGAACTGGCCATTTAGATAACTTGAAAAACGTGTGCCCGCAGTAAATTGCGATATAGAATCGATTTGTTCAGTCGGTTTTTTTGGATTAGGAATTTTGCCAAAAATCGCCGTTAACATACTTTCATTGAGCGGCATTCCATACAATCTGAATATTTTTCCAAAAAACCGTTTGATATTACGTTCGGACTTAAAATCATTTACGATAACCTCTAAAGGCACTTTTACTTCTAAGTCTTTATGTAAACTAGCTGCCTCTTTTAGAAGCAACGTCAGCCTTTTAGAATCTGATATAGTGGAACGATCATGTCTGTAAATATCGGTACCGTACATAGAAAGTTCTGCCCATAGGATGTTACAAAGTCTAATCAATTTGCAATGTAAACGAGCCCTATGAATATCAAACCTGCGGATGCCATTGCTATCCGTAATTATCATTCCAGATTTCAACTGATTATTTCTCCAAATAGTCAGTACCTTTTGAATGTAAACTTCATTGTCGATAATACTAATTGTCAAGTCATAAAAGTATTAATAGTCAAGTATTAATTGCGCCAAACGATTGTATTAGTGCTATTGTACGCTATTATCCCAATTTCTTAACCCCTCAAAACCAACAAAATAGTAATAACATCTCAGGTTGTCAATAGCACCAATGCAATTTATCGCAAATCTTAATATGTGGCTACCGTAGTACTACGGTATTTTAAATTCGCAAGCCGCAAACCAGCTCTCCTCCGTTCATATTCCCCCCTTTCCACCTCAAAACGGGCAGTTCCGGCATAAAACAGCC
>JBHEKZ010000303.1:0-8453 GCA_041859025.1 Melioribacteraceae bacterium
TGGAAAGCTTGTAGTTAAACAGCTGATAAAGAAAAGCTTGAATGTGAGAATGATTGTCAGGGCAGCAGCTGTAATTCCCGATGAAATTGAAAATGATAACAGAATAGAAATTGTAAAGGGGAATATTTATGATTTTGACACGGAGAAATTCAAAGAGATTGTGAAGGATTGCGATTCAATTATCTGCTGTTTAGGACATAATATTAGTCTCAAGGGAATTTTTGGTCATCCGCATAAGCTGGTATCAGCTACCGTAAAGAAAATATTTGACGCGATTGAAATACTTGGTTCACGCCCCAAATTTATCTTAATGAGTACAACAGCATACACAAACAAAAATATTGGTGAACAAAACACAAAAGGTGAAAAAATAATATTCACACTGTTAAAATTATTTCTACCTCCGCATAAGGATAACATGCTGGCCGCTGATTATCTAACATATAAAATTGGCGCGAATTCAAAAAGCGAGTGGGTTGCAGTCCGGCCGGATTCACTTTTTGATGAGGAAAAAGAGAGCGATTATGAAATACATAATTGCAAAATGAGAAGTCCGATATTCAATCCGGGCAAAACGAGCAGAATAAACGCAGCTCATTTTATGGCAGAGCTTGCAACAAATGATAAGTCATGGAGTGAATGGAAATATAAAACTCCGGTTATTTACAACAAAGAATTGGAATGATGGAAATGCTTAACAACGATGCAAGAATTAAGCGCCAGAGTAAGATATAGAAAGCCAATACATTGCATAGCTACAAACGGGGAAGCACTTTTATATTTAAGAAAGAACATTTCTTAATTTGCAGTACATATTTCGGAGATATTCCCACGATGAAAATTTATTTACTCTCACTTCTCATATTATTAAATACTTACTGTATAGCGCAAAATATTTTTATTAAAAATAGCAGTAGTGATAAAACTGTTACATTCGGCAATGATAAAATCAAGATTATACTCGATTACAATGAAAAATGCACAATTACAGACTTAGAGATAAATAATGAAAAGGTTGTTACACCAGCCGGCGGTATATACTCTCAAATAAAAACTCAGTCCGCCTTATATTCAACTCTCAAGTTAAAATCGGGACCTACACTTACAACCACCAAAAGCAGGGTAGTGTTAAATGGAATAAAATATGGGAATGATGATGCAACAATTTCTGAAAAATGGGTATTCACTATTTCCGATTCCGCCATCAGCATGGCAGTTAAAAGAACACATTCCAAAGATCTAATAGTAGAGCAGGTTTCTTTTCCTTCAATAAATTTCAAAAGTATTAATACGTGGGAAGGCGCTTTTCTTGGTTACGGCGGAGTTGCGTGGTTTTACCTCTTCAATGAAAAATTATGTACTTACGGCGTTCATACGGATTACTCATCATTCTGGAATAGTAAAACCGGTAATGGGTTAAAGGTTGCTGTTTCTTCTAAAAACCTAAAGCCATCGATGAAATTCACCCGTTCGCAAGATGATCAGCTGCAGTTTTGCATAGGTCTGTCGGAAGAAGAAATGATGCCGCGCTACGATAGTTCTGTTAACCGGAGAAGATTCATCCGGGGCAAAACCGATGTGTGGAATGGTTTTACAATACGCAAGGGTAAATATACTTCGACAATAAATTTTATTCCCTTCGATTATTATAAAGAATATAACCGGGGAACATTTGCGGGAATTGACGGCAAACAACTGACCTCTGTATTAAACACAATAGCTCGTATCGGTGTTATTGATGCTAAACATTTTGGCGGGAACAGCTGGCACACACCTTACGGACCAATTTGTCTCCACGAACAGTATATCGCTGAATTGGGATTGGCAATTAACGACGCCAACTACATAAAAGGGTACAAAGAGTGTCTGGATTTTTACAGAGATAACGCTATTCAGGAAGATGGAAGAGTCCTTCCACGCTGGGCTTACGATGACAGCGATGCTATGGCCGGAACTGCGACTAAACTTGGCTTTTACGAAGCTCAGTGGGGGTATCTTCTGGATTCAAATCCAGACATAGTTATTAATGTTGCCGATATGTTTAATCAATCGGGCGATTCAAAGTGGGCGGCATCGCACAAATTATCTTGCGAGAAGGCTCTGGAATATCTGCTAAAGCGGGATACCAACGGAAATCATTTGGTGGAAATGATAAATAGTGATCATTCCGAAAGAAAAGGAAGCGATTGGATAGATATTATCTGGGCTTCTTTTGAAAACGCATTTGTTAATGCTAAACTTTACAGAGCGTTGATTGTCTGGGCAGATGTAGAAAAGCTGCTGGGTGACGATGTGAAATCTTCTTATTACTTAAACTACGCCGCACAGCTTAAAGCAAGCTTCAATAAATCCACAGCAGAAGGGGGAATGTGGGATGAGAAACACAATTGCTATATACACTGGCGTGATAAAGATAATTCTATCCACGGAACCAATATGGTTGTTCCTGTAAATTTTATGGCTGTGGCTTACGGAATATGTGATGACGAAAAAAGAAGAAGCTCCATACTGGATAAAATTGAAGAGCAGACTGCAAAAGAGAATTTATTCTTCTGGCCTATATGTCTTTATACTTACGAAAAGCCGGAAGGCAACGACTGGCAGTTTCCATTTCCTAATTATGAAAACGGCGACATATTTCTTTCCTGGGGATCTGTCGGTGTAGAAGCATACGCTCCGTATAAACCGGAAATTGCATTGAAGTATATTAAGAATGTTATGGAGCGTCATGAAAAGGATGGGCTTGCTTTTCAGCGATACGGTAGGAATAAGCAAGATGGACGCGGAGATGATATTCTTGCAGGCAACAGCCTTGCTATAGCCGGATTGTACCGTTCAATCTTCGGCATTAATCCATTGAACAACCGGTTTTATTTAAATCCTCATCTTCCGGTTTCTCTTGAAGGTACGGAAGTGAATTACGATTTTAGAGGAAGTAAGCTGAAGATTAAGTTAAATAAGAATCGTTATACAATAGTGAGCGATCAGTTTACCATAACCGCGCCGGAGGACTTTGGATATTTTTCAGGTAAAAATGAATTGTACTATTTCAATAAGAAGAATGAGCAATATTCTATAAAGGCAAAGACAGAAAACCGAAAAAATATTTCACTAGATATAAGAACATTTACATCGAACGAAAGGAGCTGGGAACAATATTCTTTTAAGCAGCAAAAGGTAACTTACACATTAAGAAATCTTCAGCCGGAAAAGCTTTACAGATTGGCGATTGATTCTCAATTTGTTAAGGAAATAAAAAGCAACAAGCATGGTGAAGTTACTTTTGCTATTGATGCGGACAAAAAGAATCAGTTAATTTCGATGAAGATAAATGGAACCAATAATTAATACTATTTGCAAGTAATTAAAAGGAAAGAAGGCAAAATATGCCGGAACTGCCAGATCTAACTGTGTTTGCTGAAAATCTGACCAAAAAGTTGGTTGGAAAAACTGTAAAAGCTGTAGAACTTAGCCCAACAAGGAATTGCAGAGGAACGCTTGAAGAATTTAGAGAAGCTCTTTGCGGATATTCTATTACTAAGATTAACAGAGCAGGCAAGGAAATTGAGTTTGTCTTTTCAAATGAAGCAAAAGTACATATCCACTTGATGCTGACAGGCAGATTCGAGATTGTTAAGAATGCTCAAAACATTAAGTCGAAAATTCTAAGCGTACAATTTGAAGATGGAGATATTCTTGTTGTTCATGACTACCAAGGCATGGCTACGGTGAAATTAAATCCGGAAGAAAATTTTGTTCAGGATGCTTTAGATATTACTGAAGATTATGTAAAGGAAAGAATGTTCAAGAAATCTCAAAATAATGTAAAAACATTTTTGACTGATCCTAAAATAGTAAGAGGAATTGGAAATGCGTATGCAGATGAAATATTGTGGCATGCGAGAATTTCTCCAAAATCCACTGTAGGAAAAATACCGGATGAAGCACTAGCCGTACTATTGAATTCTATTAGTGTTGTTCTACTTGACGCAGTTGAAGAAATAAAGAAAGCTGATCCGGAAATAATTGCCGGGGAAATAAGAGATTTTTTGAAAGTGCATAATCATTCGAAGAAATTCAGTCCAACCGGATACAAGATTATAAAAGAACTGATTAATAAGAGACCAACTTATTATACAGAAGAACAGATTTTATATGAATAGGCAGTCTTCAACTTCAAGTAGCGGGAGTTCTGCTTTATTTCACTTTCATTAATTTTGGCTTAAAGACTCAACCGGGACAACATAAACGGGATCGCCGAGCATTCTGCTTGTATCCCACTTGAAATTAATTGTATGCGGTTCAAGTCTTTTTTTACATTCACCAAAACTGCAATATTTGCAAACGTTTTCTTTGCAGTAATCCATATGAATTCTAACACTGCAATTTGGAATTATTGTATCTAAATGATGTTCTAGGTATTCTTCTTCCAGATGGGATTCCTTAACTGTAAAATAGTAGGGAAGAATGAGATGGAAATCCATATAAACTCTGTCAGATGATTTCCAAAATCGAAGATGATGCAAATCTATCCAGTATTCCTTTTTTACTTCATTAATCTTATTTACAATCAATGCTAAAGTATCTTTATCAGTTTCATGCATTAATCCGCCAATAGATTCGCGAATTAATTTGTAGCCGGTGAACAAAATATTTAGTGCTACCAGAATAGCAATAATTGGATCAAGCAGACTAAATCCAGTAACAAGAACTAGAATCAATCCAACAACAACTCCAATACTTGTATATGAATCAGTAAGTACGTGTTTGCCATCAGCAACAAGAGTAAGAGAGTTTGTTTGCTTTCCTTTTTTTACCAAAAACAATCCAAGAGCAAGATTAACTAATCCGGCAATACCAATAATCGTAGTACCAATTCCAAGCTGCTGTGTTTTAACACCAAATAATAGATCTTGACCGGAAGTATATATAATAGTAATTGCTGCGATAATAATTAACAGTCCTTCAACACCGGCGGAAAAATATTCTACATTTCCGTGCCCATATAAGTGATCTTCATCAGCTGGTTTAGAACTTAAATAGATGCTGTATAAAGCCATGGAAGTAGCGGCAACGTGAACAACAGATTCGGCAGCATCGGAAAAAATAGCAGATGAGCCGGTAAGTAAATAAGCGGAAATTTTCGAAATGAACATAAAGCCGCCAACGATTAATGAAATCCATGCAGCTTTTTTCTTGTCCAAATTGTTTTGATCTATCTCTGCAGTCATGAGTACCGGAAAATTTGTTGCCCAAAAGTAAAACAAAGAGTAGAAGAAGCCAAAAAGTAAGAGAGAAATTACGTTCTATATGAAATCCATTAATTCCGATCATAACACAAATTGCAATGAAAAATATTTCTATGAGAATATTGAACAGAGATACATGTTAAGCAAAACAAAAAGAATTCACCTCTTCTGGCAGTCGAAACGAGCATTTAAGAATTACCAAAATTCATACAAGAATGAGGAATTATTTCTCACGAATAGGAATAGTTCTATGCAAAGACCAAATAAAGTTCGAAAATGAAACGCAAATGAAGCTTTCCACTGGCATATTATATGCAAATTGGTAGTAAACAATTGACAAATAAAGAGAAAAAGATGGAGAATCGAATTTTTGACCACTATGCACCGAAGGATAGAAGCAATTTGATTGCTTTGCTTCAAGATGTGCAGGAAGCTTATGGATATTTACCGGAAGATCAATTGAAAGCGATAGCTGAATATGTTGGAATTCCACTTAGCACCGTTTATGGTGTTGCTACATTTTATAATCAGTTCAGATTAACACCACTTGGCAAGAATGTTATTCGTGTATGCAGAGGTACTGCGTGTCATGTAAAAAATTCAGCAAATATTCTTACTGCACTTGAAACCGAATTATGTGTTAAAGCCGGACAGACTACACGTGATAAACTTTTTACACTTGAAACAGTAGCTTGCATTGGTGCATGCAGTATAGCGCCGGTAATTAATATAAACGAAGAATACTATGGCAGAATTACTGTAAAAGAAATTCCGAAAATATTAAGCAAGTACAAAAAAGAAGAGAGCAAGTCCAAAGTTGGACAAGAAGTAGGTGCCGAATGAAAAGTTATCAAGATAAATGCTGCGATCAGTGCTGGCACTCGATAGAAAATCCTTGCGATCTTTTTGTTACTTGCAGTTTAGAAGGTCCATTGTGTCATCAGAATGATTCATGTAAAGAAAAATATCAGAGCTTATACAAAACACTTACTTACGCAAGCCATGAACTCCCAATAATTTTTATTGGAATGGGAACTTGCGGATTGGCCAGCGGTGCCGACAAAGTTAAAACAGCAATTGAAAATGAATTAGCCGCAAAAAATATTAAGGCACAGATTGTACCAACCGGCTGTATTGGTTACTGCGCAAAAGAACCAATAGTAGATATCAAACTTCCGGGTAAAGACAGAATATCATACTGCGAAGTTACTCCAAAAGATATTCCTTTTATGATAGAGGCCAATATTGTTAAAGGAGGAATGTATGAAAAGAAACTACTCGGAACATTCGGAAAGAGTGATGATAAAGTAAAAAATATAAATGAAGTACCATTCTTTAAACGCCAGATGAAACTTGTTTTGGAAAACTGCGGTGTTATTAATCCTAATTCGATTGATGAATATATTGCGTCCGGCGGTTTTAAAGCGATGGATAAAGCACTTCGTTTAATGAGTCCGGAAGAATTAGTTAAAGAAATAAAAGAAAGCGGTTTGCGTGGCAGAGGCGGCGGCGGTTTTACAACCGGTATGAAATGGGAAATGGCGCAGAAGAAAGAAGCCGATAAGAAATATATTATTTGTAATGCTGACGAAGGCGATCCGGGTGCGTTTATGGATCGTTCTGTTTTGGAAAGTGATCCGTATAGAGTAATTGAAGGAATGATTTTAGGTGCTTACGCAATCGGCGCTTCTTTCGGTTACATCTACTGCCGAGCAGAATATCCGCTTGCTATTTCAAGACTAAACTTAGCAATTGAAACATGCCGCCAATACGGCTTGCTTGGTAAAAATATTCTAAACAGTGATTTCGATTTTGATCTAAAGATTAAAAAAGGTGCCGGCGCTTTTGTATGCGGCGAAGAAACAGCACTAATTGCTTCCATTGAAGGAAAACGTGGAATGCCTAAACCGCGCCCGCCTTATCCAAGTGATGCCGGTTTGTGGCAGAAGCCAACAATCATTAATAACGTAGAGACTTTTGCAAACGTTGCTAACATTGTTAACCGCGGTTCACATTGGTTTGCTTCTATCGGAACAAAATCCAGCAAGGGAACAAAAGTATTTGCACTTAGCGGTAAGATTTCCAATAGCGGTCTTGTTGAAATTCCTATGGGTATTACACTTCGCGAAATAGTTTTTGATATCGGCGGCGGCATACCGGATGGAAAGAAATTCAAAGCTGTTCAAATAGGCGGTCCTTCGGGCGGATGTTTGCCGGATGAAGTATTAGATACAATTATTGATTATGAATCGTTGAAGACTGTAGGCGCTATGATGGGCTCCGGCGGATTCGTTGTCATGGATGAAGATACCTGTATGGTTGACGTTGCGAAATATTTCCTAACATTTATACAAAATGAATCTTGCGGTAAATGTGTTCCTTGCCGTGAAGGTACTAAGCGCATGCTCGAAATCATTGAGCGAATTCCGGTTAGCTATAACCACACTGAAATAAAGTATGAACCGCTCCAACGCTTCAAGGGAATTATCCATTTGCAAAGATTGGCAGATGTTATCCGCGATACATCTCTATGCGGATTGGGACAAAGCGCACCGAATCCGGTACTTTCCGGTCTTCGTTACTTTAGAGAAGAGTATGAAGAGCATTTGTTCGAAAGAAAATGCAAGTCGAAAGTCTGCAAAGATATTCTCACATTCACAATCGATCCGGAAGCTTGTACCGGATGCGGTTTGTGTGCTAAAAAATGTGCAACTGAAGCGATCATTGGCGAAAAGAAACAGCCGCATCAGATACTCGAAGTTAAATGTTCGAAGTGCGGAATGTGTTATGAAACTTGCCGCTTAGATGCCATCATTGTTAATTAGGAGACGGAGAAGAAAATGATTGAAATGACGATTAATAATATAAAAGTTAAAGCTGAAGAAGGAACGACCATTCTTGACGCGGCTAAGTCGGTTGGAATTCATATTCCTACATTGTGCCATATGAAAGATCTTTTTCCAACCGGTGCATGCAGAATTTGTGTAGTGGAAGTTGAAGGAATGAGGGGATTAACACCTAGTTGCGCATATCCGGTAATGGAATGAATGAAGGTTGATACAAATTCTCAGCGTGTTAGAACCGCAAGAAAAACAATTGTTGAACTGCTTGTAGAAAATCATCCTCAAGATTGTTTGATATGTGTTAGAAATAAGAATTGCGAGCTTCAAGATTTATCTGAAAGATATAATCTTCGCGAGCATA
>JBHEKZ010000434.1:0-5387 GCA_041859025.1 Melioribacteraceae bacterium
TTTATTGCTTGGAACAATGATTCTTTGCTATTCAAATCATTCTGGGCATTGATCAAAATTGGTAAAGACAAGTATAATACAGCTATAGCTTTCCGAAATAGATTCGACATTAGTAAGGTTCCGGTTTTTTATTAAATATTAAATTGAGAACAACTTAACCCAAGCTTGCTGTTAGTAATCCGAGTGCAAAAATTCCAAATACAAACAACATTGCCCAAGCAAAACCTACGACGTCCTGACGGTAACGCTTAAATGAAAACTTTTTATGAAGCGATAGAAGATCGACCAAAAGTAAACTGTGCCCATTTTCTTCGAGCGATTCGTTTTTGTCGGAAGAAGCAGAGACAGATTCTCCCTCAAAAACCATATCGATACCCTTCTCTTTAAGTCTAAATTCTTCACCAACCGGCGTGTGTAACAAAGCGTAAAACTTATCTAGATTCTTTTCCGGTTCAGGTTTGGTGAAAATGCTAACCAATATCATTGTACTAAATCCGAGCGGAATGTAAAGCGCAATTTGATATTCGGTTGCCCAGCCAAGTCCAAAAGAAAAATAGGGACCTGTAATTAAAGTAGTTAAAATAGTTACAGCTAGACTTGCCCATAATCCGTATCGATTTGCGCGACGCCAAATAATAGCCATCCAAAATCCGATTCCAAAAAATGCCGTGAAGTGCCAAACAATTTTAAGTCCTTCTATAACACTAGGAGTTATCAATGCAATGGTTACACCACCTATTACCAAAATTATTGAAGAGAGACGGGCAATTTTAAGTTCGCTGCTTTGCACCATATCTTTTGCAAAATATTTTTTGTAAAAATTTCTTGTGATAATTGCGGAACCTCCTACCATATAATTGTGAAGTACTGCAAGAATGGCAGCTATCATTGCGGCAACCATTAATCCGAGTAACCCGCTTGGAAGTAGATTTGCGACCATCATTCCAAAAGCATTTTCACGATTGCTGCTAGTGAGTCCAGGATATAGAGCCGCTGCAAGCACACCTACAAATGCCCACCCAAGTGTTGCTAATCTTTTTGTGAATGTTCCGTAAGTCCAGCCGGTTCTGCAACTCTTTTCAGATTTTCCAGCACCGCCAAGAGCCATATGATGAGGCTGAACCACAATTCCTACTAATCCATTTAACACAACCATGAATATGAAAAACAATGTAGCTTCGTGAGGCGCAATAAATGAGAACATGTGCTCGGGTAAATTTGCTCTGATTGCCGTCATTCCTCCACCAGCTTCAATAGCAAACGGAATCAGTAGAAATGATAGTATTAAGATGAAAAATCCTTGTACAACATTAACAAGCAGTGCGGATACCAGACCGCCAATAACACTATAGGCAAGAAAGAAAATTGTAATAAAAATAATTATTACGGTAGAAGTTAAGGCTCCGTTTGTTACGGCTTCAATTGCAGTTCCGGTACCTTTCAGTATCAAACCCATGTCCATTATATAATAAAGCAGAGCCATGCCGGAATAAGCCATGCCATGCTTAGAGCCATAACGTTCTTCAAAAAAATCTCCGGTAGTAACGTAACGCACTCTTCTATAGATTGGTCCAAGCAGCCAAAAAAAAGGAGTTACAAATAAATACATCCACTGATACCAAATTCCGCCAAGACCAATCTGATAAGTAGCTCCAGCTACGCCAATAGCTTGATCAGTATGGGTTGCGCCGCCAAATCCGTTGGCAATCATCATCCATCGGCTGCCTTTTCTTCCTCCCATAAAATAATCGCCGGAACTTTTTACTTTGTTTTTAGTTTTTAGTCCAAGATATACAATCAACAATATGTAGAGAACTATAACTACCAGATCAATAGCTGAGAAACCGAAAAACATATTTTGCCCTTTTGGTTATTTTTTCCAAAGTTCTTTTAGAGTAAATGCTGCTTGTTTTGGTTGTCTGTCTCGTGAGAAAACGCCTTTGAGATTCAAAATAACCCGACGAAAATGCAGTGGTGTTCTAAAATCCGCAAAATTCCAGACATGCTCACCAATCGAATAATCTTTTGATTCTATTAATTCTATGTAGCGTTTTAGAATTTCCGATTGGTATTCTTCAGTAAACATCTGCAGTGAGGTTGAATGAAATCCTTGTATGGTATCGGCGCCAAACTCAGTCATAAAAACCGGTTTGTTGTATTTCCTATGTACTAAATCGAGTTCGTCGGAAAGTCTATTAATACCGAATTCCAAATCACCCGGGTGTTCATACCATCCGTAATAGCGGTTGATAGAGAGAACATCGCTGAATTCAAAAACCGGATCGTCTGTTCCGGCGTGAGTACAATTGGGAACAGTAGCCGGCCTGCTTGTATCAAGCGAATGCAGATGTTCAAAAACTTCTTTCCAGTATCTGCGCCCTCTTCCGTCAAAATAACTTTTTTCTCCTACCAAATTTGGTTCGTTACCGGCGGCCCACATAACAACACAAGGATGATTGTAATCCCTTTCAATCAATCTTGTTAATGCGTGCTTATGATTCTCCAAAGTTTTTTCATTAACATGACGAAAATCCAAGCTAACAGCAGGAACTTCATCTATAACTAAAATTCCTTTGCGATCTGCGTAATGCATTATTTCATCGGAATAAGGATAATGAGAAGTGCGGAATGAGTTAGCGTTAATCCACTTCAACAACTCGAAATCTTTTACAATTTGCGGGAGGAATAAACCTTTTCCAATTACGGCAAAATCTTCATGTTTGCCAAAACCTTTGAAAAAAACTTCTTCATTGTTTAAATAAAATTTATTTTCAGTTACTCTTACTTCCCGTACACCAATCTGAAGATGATAACTATCAACTACTTCCTCACCTTCTCTCAATTGCAGATTCAAATCATAAAGATGCGGATCCTTGTTTGACCAATATCTGCAATCATCAATTACTATTTCCGCATTCACCGAATTTTCATTTACTGATGAAACCTTGCTAAGTTTAATTTTCGAATCAGAAATTTCAAACTCAACATTGTCGGCAGATAAATTATTAGCGTAACAGCTGATCTTGACAACACCCTTGCTGTCGGGTCTTATCTTCGTATCAACTTTTACTTTCGAAATATATTCACTTGGTGTTGTATAAATAATCACCGGTCTATGAATTCCTCCGAATGGAGAGAAATCAAATCTAGCCGGCGGGAAGGTTTCTTCTCTGAGTCTATTTTCTTTTTTGTAATAGTCGCTTGTTATTCCTTGCGGTATTGTCTCATCATTTAATTCATTATTTACACTTGCCACCAAGAGTGTTTCTTCTCCCGGTTTTGCAATGTCTGTAATATCAAATTCAAATGGAAGAAATCCTTGATTGTTCTCGCCGAGGAGTTTCCCATTTAGCCAAATCCTGGAATTGTAATCAACAGAATTAAAGCGAAGTACTATTTTTTTGCCGGAGAATTCTGAAGGGATAAAGAATTTTTTCAAATACCAAGCAGTACCTATATAATGAAGCAGCCCGAGTTCTTCAAGCTGTTCGTTCCAGCTTCCAGGTACGGCAATTTCCGTTTCAGTTTCGAATCCGTTAAACCATTTTTCTTCTTCGCCTACCTTTCTTTTATCAATTTTGAAATTCCAGAATCCGGAAATATCAATGAATGATCTGAATTTATTTCTAATAGGTAATAACATTTATTTAACCTTATAAGTAAACTAATAAATTAAATTACTTTGGAGTTTTCTCCGGCCACAGCTTTTTTTGCGCCGCAAGATTCTCTAATAATAAGAGATGGCTTAAATACTGTTCTGTTTGGAATTGCTTCGCCATCCAGCCTTTTCTTTATAATCTCTACAGCAACTCTTCCAATTTTTTCTGCCGGCTGATGTATTGTTGTAAGTGGAACAGATGAGTATTGAGCCATATCAATATCATCAAATCCCATAACAGCGATATCATTTGGAACTTGCAGACCAGAGTCGAGAAGCGCTTGTTCAAATCCAAGTGCGATCAAATCGCTGTAAGCAAATACAGCATCAGCTTTTTCGTTGTTTGCAACAAATTGTTTTCCAACTTCATAACCTTGATCGTAACGATTTTTATGCCGCTTAATTGTTTCATCGGGCATATAAATTACTGTGTCATTTCCAAAAGGAATATTGTAATCATTTAATGCTCTGTAAAACGCATTCTTTCTGACTTCACATAATAGATTTCCGCGTCCGGAATGCAAGTATCTAATATTTTTGTAACCAAGTTTGATTAGGTGTTGCGCACCCAAGTAGCCGCCATATTCCTGATCTGAACCGACGTACCAGTAGTCGGGTTCGTGTATGTAAGAAACCATTACATATGGCTTATTCTGTCTGTGCAGTTTTTGTATACTTTCTGTTGCACGATATGTTAATGCAAGTGAAGCGATAATTAATCCATCAACACCCGATTTTAAGAAACGATTGATTTGTGCTTCCTCTTTTTCGGCATCATTGGAAGAACTAGAGAGCAACAAATTATATCCTAATTCATTTACCTTCTCTTCTATTCCATGAAGCACAAGAGAAAAATATGGGTGCTTCAAATCTCGAAGCACCACACCAATGGTTTTGTTAGCAGAGAGACCGGATATACTCTTCGGTGGTTCGGATACATAAGTACCCTTACCCAGCCTTGTGAATAAAACGCCTTCGTGTATAAGTATTGATAGCGCCTTCTTGACCGTTATCATACTTACTTTATAATTTTTGATCAATTCGTGCTGCGATGGAATTTGATCGCCCGGTTTTAATTCTCCGTTTTCTATACTACTTGTAATTTTATCTGCAAGTTGTCTATAAAGCGGTGCCGGATTATTTATGTCGATCTCTCTGTTCATAAAAAGCCTATTTAACCAACATCATTTTCTTTGTTTGAACAAAATTATTTGCTTTTATTGTATAGAAATAAATACCGGAAGTAAGATTCTGAGATAAACTGTTCATTCTTACTGAGTATTTACCGGCGTTTTGGAATTCGTTGACTAATGTTAAAACTTCTTTTCCAAGTACATCGTATACTTTCAGAGTAACATTTCCATTTTCCGGAATTTGGTAGTTTATTACTGTACTTGGGTTAAATGGATTTGGGTAGTTTTGAGTAAGCTCATACTGTGAAGGTAATTCTTCTTTCGAATTCACTCCAACTGTTAATCCAAACCAAGTTAAAGCGCCTAATGGTTGGCTTGATGTTCCGAAAGTATAGCTCTTCAAAGTATTAACATAACCAAGATCAAAATTTGTGGTAGATCTCAATTCAGTTGCAGTAGTACTTGAACTTAGAAGTGGATCTGCCCAATATTTAGTAATAAGTCCAGCATAAGAAGTAACATTTGTAAATGCTACTGCATCAGAGATATTAGTTGTACCGGTAATTAGAGCTTGTAATGTTGTGCTGAAATTTGGA
>JBHEKZ010000489.1:0-5539 GCA_041859025.1 Melioribacteraceae bacterium
TTTTTTCTGCGCGTTCCATTCCGCTCATAATAATTCTCTTTATTTCAGTATCAATAACCTGAGCAGTCTGCTCGCTGAAATCTTTATGCTGCGATATTTCTCTTCCTAGGAATATTTCCTGTTCTTTAGCACCGTAAGCAAGCGGACCAAGTTTTTCCCTCATGCCCCACTCGCAAACCATCTTGCGTGCTATTGCGGTAGATTTTTCAATATCGTTTCCGGCACCTGTAGTAAATTGATTGAATACCAGCTTCTCGGCAGCCCTTCCTCCTAAAGCGTAAGTAATCATAGCTTCCAAATAATCTTTGGAGTAGGTATGTTTTTCATCAACCGGAAGATATGTTGTAACGCCTAACGCTCTTCCGCGCGGAATGATTGTAACCTTATGCACAGGATCTGATTCGGGAATCATCTTGGCAACAAGAACGTGTCCAATTTCATGGTAAGCAGTAACCTTTTTTTCTTTTTCGGAAATGATCATACTCTTGCGTTCCATTCCCATCATTACTTTATCTTTTGCTTCTTCAAAATCATCCGAGCCAACTTTTTTCTTGTTCTTTCTGGCAGCAAGAAGAGCGGCTTCGTTAACAAGATTTGCGATTTCGGCTCCGGCTAATCCAGGTGTTCCCTTTGCGAGTGTAGTTAAATCCACATCCGGTTCGAGAGGAATTTTTCTTGTGTGAACTTTTAGAATTCCTTCGCGACCCTTAACATCGGGACGATCAACAACAACCTGTCTGTCAAATCTGCCCGGTCTTAAAAGCGCGGGATCGAGAACGTCCGGTCTATTAGTAGCTGCAATAATTATAACACCGCTGTTCTGCTCAAAACCATCCATTTCAACAAGCAGCTGATTCAAAGTCTGCTCGCGTTCATCGTGTCCGCCGCCCAAACCGGCACCGCGATGACGGCCCACAGCATCAATTTCATCTATGAAGATAATACAAGGAGCGTTTTTCTTTCCTTGTTCAAACAAATCTCTAACACGGCTAGCGCCAACGCCGACAAACATTTCCACAAAGTCGGCACCTGAAATAGAGAAGAATGGAACTCCCGCTTCACCTGCAACAGCGCGAGCCAATAAAGTTTTACCGGTACCTGGAGGGCCCAACAATAAAACACCGCGCGGAATTTTTCCGCCCAGTTTCTGAAATTTACCCGGTTCGCGTAAAAACTCTATTATTTCCTGAAGTTCTACTTTAGCTTCATCGGCTCCGGCTACATCCTGAAATGTAACTTTGACTGCCGATTCGTTAATTAATTTTGCACGGCTCTTGCCAAAATTGAAAATACCTCTGCTTCCGCCGCCGCCGGCACCGCCGCCCCCTTGCATTCTGCGGAAGAAGAAAATCCATACGGCTAAAATTAAAAGCCATGGAATGAAACCAAGAAATACAGTAAGCCATTCGTTGGATTCTTTAGAGTAAGTGTACTTGATTCCCTTCTCATCCCATATTTTCTTTTGATCGGCAAGATCCGATTGATCTATTACCACACTGAAAACTTTTATATCAACACCAACATTGTTGACCATCGTTTTCTCTTTTTCTCTCAAAGTACCTTCAAGACGGTAATCATTTACATCGGATTTGATAATCTTGGCATTAACAATTTTATTATCGTTAAGAAATTGTTTGTACTGATCGTAAGAAACGTCAACCGTTCCGGAAGAACTGGTACGCATTAACTGCATAACAATAACTGCGGCAATAACAACAGCGCCCCAGCTAAATACGGTCTTGATAATCTTACCCCAGTCAAAATCTCCATCCTGTTTTGAAGGAGTAAAACCCTTTTTAGGTTTTTGAGGTGGTGTATTTTTTTCGTCGGCCATAAACCATTTATTATTTAGTTCTTTCATCCTAAGTCCTTACTCGCTAAGAGCATAAATTGAGGGGAGATTGCGATATTTCTGTGCATAATCCAGCCCATAACCTATAACAAACTTACTTGGTATCTTGAAGCCAATATAGTCAATTTTGACGTCATATTTGAGGCTATCGGGCTTGTAAAGAAGAGTAGCAACCTTCATACTTGCCGGTTTATGCTCGGCAATAAGCTCTTCAATATATTTTATTGAAAGCCCGCTATCCACAATATCTTCAACTATAATTAAGTGTCTGTCTGTGATATCAGCGTTCAGATCTTTAACAAGTTTAACCCGTCCGGAGGAAATTTTTGTATCTCCATAGCTGGATAGTTTGAAAAAGTCCATCTCGCAGTTTATTGAAATATTTTTAAGAAGATCGGCCATAAACATGAACGATCCGTTCAGTACGCCGATAAATATCGGCAGTTTGGATTTGTATTCTTCGCTAAGTTCTTTTCCAAGTTCCGCAACTCTTTTTTGGATTTCCTCTGCAGTGAGATAAGGAACAAATTTCTCTGTTCCAACCCAAATTTCATCTTTCTTCATTTCATCCATAGCTTATAAACTCTTTTAGTTTTGTTAGTAATTTTTACTTCGTCGCTTATTCTTAAACCAGCAACCCAGACGATTTTGTTCCTATTCACCAAAACAATTTGTTCTTTTTTTACTGAAGCCGGAATTTTGGCGTCGGTTAAGAAATCGGAAACTTTTTTTACACCTTTGAATCCGAGCGGTTTAAAAATATCCCCATGTTTCCAAGTGCGCAACAAAAATTTTTCATCCAGCCCATCTGCGCTGATCAATTCGTAAGCTTTCTTTCCGGAAAGGTTCTCTTCTGCTTCGGCTGCAGCAATACCAAATGTTTTGCCGCCGAACTTTACACTTCCGCCAACATTTATTTCAACTTGTCCGGCTAAATTTTCTTTCTCTTTTTGAAAAAGAAGAATTCCGCTTTCTTTATAAACACCAATTCCCCCGCTTAAGTTTATTTTCTTCCCATTTTGATTTTTGGCAAGCGCGTTTATTTTCTCATAATCGTCATGCTTAAATTCGTAAGCGAAGTTCCTTTCCAAAAACTTCTTTAATAACTCGCCCGGAATTTCCCCGAACACATCCATAATCTTTAGACGAATAAGGAACCCGTTTTCTTTTAAATCCGAGAACTCGGAGAGAAAATAGTTCATTCCTTTTTCTAGATTAATAAGCTGGCTCTTGAAATTGGATGTTGAGCGGAAAACCGCTTCATCCAGCAAAGGATTGATTTTGCCACGCAAAAGTGGAAGAATTCTGTTGCGGATAAAATTGCGCTTAAAATCATCACTCAGATTGGATGAATCTATTCTAAATGGGATTCTATTCTTTTCTAAGTAACCGAGAATTTCTTGTTTGGTTACACAAAGTATAGGACGGATAATACAACCTCTTTGCGGAGGAATGCCGCTTAGACCTGAAGCGCTTGTACCGCTGAGCAGATTCATCAAAACAGTTTCTGTATTATCGGTAAGATTATGCGCCGTAACAATTTTATCGAATGAGTTTTGCTTGCGCAGTTTCTCTAAATATTGATAACGCAGTTTACGCGCGGCTTCTTCAATAGAAAGTTTCTTTTCTTTAGCCAGTTTTTTAACATTCAGTTTAGATGTGTAAAAAGCAACACCTAAATTCGAGCAGAATTCCGAAGCAAAATTTTGATCTTCATCGGCCTCTTTGCCCCGCAGACCATGATTAAAATGAACGGCTGAAAGCTCGATAGAATATTTTTTCCGGAACTTATTTAAGAAGTGAAGTGCGAAAACAGAATCGGGTCCTCCGCTGAATGCAACGAGAACCCGTTCACCTTTTTCGATAAGTCTGTTTGTTTCAATAAAGCGGATAATTTTTTCTTCGGTCTTTTTCATCAGTTACTAATTTTGAGCTATGATGTTAACCGATTCTAGAGACTAAGAAGAGTTCTCTCGCATAGTCGCGAAGATCGCAAAGCAAAAAAATCTTTAGAATCATTGTTCAGTAAACCGCAGTAGAAATTTATTCGATAGTAAGAATTTCGAACTTAATTACTCCGGCCGGAACTTTTGCTTCTACAACTTGACCGACCTTAGCGCCCATAAATGCCGCACCTACCGGAGAAGAAGTAGCAATCTTACCCATTTCAAGATTAGCTTCTTCCGGAGAAACCATTGTGTATTTGTAAGTCTTCTTCGTATTCAAATTTTTAACTGTAATATTAGAGAGAATGTGAACTTGATCTTTAGGATAATTTGAAAGATCAATCACCTGGGCTCGCGAAAGAAGGTCTTCCATTTTACTGATTCTTAATTCCAGTAAACCTTGTTCCTCTTTTGCGGCATCATACTCGGCATTTTCGGATAGATCGCCGTGAGAACGGGCTTCTGCTATTCTTCCCGCCATGGATTTGCGTCCGGTGGTTTTCATTTCTGTAAGTTCTTTTTCCAACTCACGGATGCGTTCTTTGCTTAAATAGACAAAATTTGCCACTAAAAAACTCCTTTTGATGCTTAGATAAAAAAAATTGCCGCTGACTTCCATCAGCGGCACCCAAAAATTAGGTAAAAACGGGTTGGTTTTCAAGAATTAAGATGTTGTTTCGTCAATCCTGCAAACCAGACGAAATTGGCAGAAACGGCAGACTTTGTTCTCCCGGTCATCCAGATTAGATAAGTTAAACTTCCCTTTGGAGATTTTCTTTACATATTCTTTAATATGATTGAGCGAATTTTGGATTAACTCATCAACAGAATTAAACTTTGCATCCTTAGTTCTGCCAAGTCCGACTTTTGTCTTTCCGAATTCTTCCTGGCTATACTTTAATGAGTAAATAAACATTTCGTTCGGCGTAACAGGTCGATCTAGTTTTTTGTAGAGAAGTTCGGCGGCGGCATATAAATAAATCGGAAGCTGTAGAGAGATGCCGTTTTTCAAATCGTTATATGTCGGTTTGCTGCCGCTAAGTTTATAATCAACTATATTGAAGGAAGAATCGGCATCGCTAAATTCTATCCGGTCAATTTTACCACGCAGTTTTATTCCTTCAACATTAATTGCTTCGGATGTTGTAAGCTCATCATCCGATTCTTCGCTGCGCAGTCTTCCAAAACCAACTTCAAAGAATTGCGGAATGAAATCTGCGACAGAATTTCTCTCATGTTCTAAAAACCGGAAAAGAACAGATTCCTCATCGTTGCCGCCGAGTCCGAGAATTTTTTCTTTCTCGTAAAATGTTAAGGGAGATTTGAAAGCAGTGCTCTCTAGCTGTTTCGCCGCTATTTGGAATATCAGCTTTTTAGCTTTGGCAAAATTGGAATCGCTGCACTGCTGCAAAACTATTTTCTTTTTGCGCAGTTCTGTGTAAAACTCATAAAGAATGGAGTGAAGCAGTCTTCCCATTTCGATTGCTTCGATGTCTTCAGTCGGCTCTTCAAATGCTTCAATGCCAAGCACGCGCTCTGTAAAATATTTGAAGGGGCATTTGGCATAATTCTCCAGCTGGGAAATTGAGTATTGTTTTTTGAGATAATCTTGCAGTCCCGCTTCCATTTCTTTGTAATCTTTTTCAGTAAGACTCAGATCATCTTTGGCATTTAAGTCGCCGGTGAAAGCCGAATTTCCCATAGGAAAATCGGTTCTCTTTTTCTCTACACCTAGCGAGTC
>JBHEKZ010000501.1:0-2910 GCA_041859025.1 Melioribacteraceae bacterium
TGCAAAGAAGGCTCATTAAGAAAACAAGACTTTAAAAGAAGCCGCAATGGAACTTGGCTTGCTCACTTCCGAAAAATTTGACGAAGTAGTTCGCCCTGAAAAAATGGTTGGTCCAAAAGGTTAATTATAAAATTAGCTGTCATTTCGAGCTTGCCCCGCGATTTTTGCGGGGCGTGGTCGAGAAATGAAAACTTGATAATATCACACTTCTACTCCGCCGAGTGTGACATTTAATTTTTTATAAAAATTATGTCTTTATGAAATTCCGCATTAGTTTGTTTACTCTTATTACTTCACTTCTTTTGCTGTCGTGTGTAGATAAAGTTGCAGACTTTGCCGAAGGGGAATACCTGACAGGAACGGTCAAATATGTTTCTCTAGAGGGTGGATTTTGGGCAATCTACGGAGATAACAATAAACATTACGATCCGATAAATCTTCCTAAAGAATTTTGTTCTGAAGGAAAGAGAATCAAGTTCCTTTTTAATGAGAGAAATGATCTTGCTAGTACTCACATGTGGGGGATCATAATTGAACTGGTTGAAGTAAGTGAAATAAAATAAATTTTCAGAAAGATGATTTTCAAATAATTTGGATGAACCATGAAGAAAGTATTTGTACTCTTCTTAACAGTCATTTTCACATTTGCTTCTATTGCAGAAGCTCAGACAGTGCCGTTTCCTCTGGAGAAAAATCCTTGGCAAAAAATTAGAAAAGAGCGTATCCAAAAGCTTCTTCCGGATGCAATGAAAAATGCCGCAGTTGATGCATGGATTGTTGTCTGCAGAGAAAACGACAACGATCCTTTGGCTTTACATGTTGGCGGCGAGAATGCAGGCGGTACAGCTGCTTTCATGTTCTTCCTTAAAGAAAGAGTTCTAAAAAATATTGCGATCTCTCCGGAAGGTGAGGCGAAAGCTTTGCAAGACTTAAAACTACAGGATGAAGTAATCGTTATTCCGCGTGGTTCAGATATTTGGGGAGTGATTGCCGATCAAATAAAAAAATATGATCCCCAAAAGATCGCCATTAATTCTTCGGAGAATAACATTGCAGATGGACTTTCATACACTCAGCGAGAGTCTTTTGAAAATGCACTTGGTGAAACTTACAAAACTAGATTGGTCTCTTCCTTGGATTTAGTAATGGAGTGGCTTTCTGTCAAACTGCCGGAAGAAATTGAAATAATGAAAAAAGCTGCTGAGATTACTTCTCAACTTCAATATGATGCTTATAAAACTGTGGTGCCGGGAGTTACTAAAGATTCGGACGTTGCTAAGTATCTAAAGAAAAGGATGGCTGAACTTGGTGTAACCGACGGATGGGCCGCCGATCAAAATCCGAATGTAAATTCCGGTCCCGATAGAGGTCATTCAAATGCAACCGAAAAAATTATTATGGGCGGAGATATTATTCAAACTGATTTCGGAATACGAGTTTACGATGTTTGGTCAAGCGATATTCAAAGATTCGCTTATGTTCTGAAGCCGGGAGAAACTGATGCGCCTCAGGAAATCAAACGTTATTTTGATAATTCAATTAAAGGACACAGACTTGTTTTGAAAGCAATGAAACCGGGTGTAACCGGTTGGAGTGTTGACAAAGCTCAAAGAGATTGGATGAAAGAATGCGGTTCTCTTCCGGTAATGTGGGGCACCGGGCATCCGGTTGGATATTGGGCACACGATGCCGGTCCCGCTCTGAGCGGCGCTGCAAGAAGTGATAAGCCTATTGGAAATAGTGCCAGATTGCTTAGGATTGGACAAGCATTTGCTTACGATGGATTTTTCTGCTGGAACATTGGCAACAGCGATACAAAGACAATTTCTGTTGAAGAGATGGCAGTAGTTACTGAAAATGGAGCTGAATATATGTGCAAGCCTCAAGAAGAATTAATAATTATTCCACAAAAATGAAACGGTGAAAATTGAATATCTCTAATATGCCTCATAAGAAACTAGGTTTTTTCCCAACTCCGCTTCATAAACTTGAAAACCTAACTAAGTATTTCGGTGGTCCTCAGATTTACATTAAGCGGGATGATATGACCGGACTAGCATTCGGCGGAAACAAAACTCGGAAGCTCGAATTCTTAATTAGTGATGCGCTGGCAAATAACTGCGATTGCGTTATTACAGGCGGCGCGGCTCAATCAAACCATTGCAGACAAACAGCAGCCGCAGCCGCTATGAGCGGACTTGAATGCCATCTAGCACTTAGGGGCGAAGAAACAAATGAGTATGCAGGAAATCTTCTTTTGGATAAACTCTTCAACGCAAAGATTCACTGGTCAACCGAATTCCGCAAAGGAGAAAATATTCCCCTCATTGCTCAACAACTGATGATGGAAGGTAAAAGACCCTACATAATTCCCTACGGCGGGTCGAATAAGGTTGGTGCGCTGGGATATGTTGAAGCTATAAAAGAACTTCAGATTCAGTTAAAGGAATTGGAATTGAATATCAGCAGCATAGTTTTCGCTTCAAGCTCCGGCGGAACACATGCCGGTCTTATTGCTGGAAAAGCTCTATATGGCTGCGAAGCGAAAATTATTGGTGTGCAGATTGACAAAGGGGAAGCGGGAGATAAGCCTTATGATCTTCACATAACTGATTTAGCGAATGAACTCTCCGATGAATTTGAAATTGGAAAAATCTTTACGTTGAAAGATGTTATTCTCCGCGATGAGTTTATTGAAAATGATTACGGTGTTGTTGGCGAACTTGAACGACGGGCTATTAAATTGCTTGCGGAGAAGGAAGGCCTTTTAATTGATCCCGTTTATACAGGAAGAGTATTTGGCGGATTAATTAGAATGATAGAGAAGAAAGAATTTTCCAACGATGAGAATATTCTTTTCTGGCATACCGGCGGAACGCCGGCGCTTTTTTCTTATTCATCGGAATTAAT
>JBHEKZ010000069.1:0-4808 GCA_041859025.1 Melioribacteraceae bacterium
CCAGCTTGCTTCCTTAGTACAATTTAGAATTTCTACGTTAGCGTTTGGTGTGCTGGTCTTAATACTAATTAAAAGATTGCTGAGTTTTTCCTTATCTCGTCCGGCGATCAATATTGGATATCCTGCTTCTGCCAACTTGCGGGTGATGCCGGATCCCATGTTTCCTGCTGCCCCGATAATTGCTATTGTTTTTTTCATTTTGATGCGTCTATGTTTTATTGATGTTTCATTATTTACACATCAAAAATACATTGGTAAACTTGAGCATGCATTCACACATGATAAGAAAAAACGTTAACCTATGTTAACTGAGAAACTATTTCTTGTTGGAAAGTTCTTTGCGTATTCTACTAAGGGACTGAGGTTTTATACCCAGGTAAGAGGCGATTTGGTTTTGAGGGACACGCTGAACAAGTTTTGGATACTTGTTTATAAAGTTTAAGTAGCGTTCTTCCGCAGACGCACTAATAAAATCTGATATTCTTGCTACAGCCGCTCTATTGCTGTTTTCCAAAAGTATTCTAAAGTAATGCTCAAATTTTGGGATAGAACTGCAAAGTTTATCCTGAGATACTTTATCAATTAGTAATAATTCTGAGTCTTCCAATGCGTCGATGTTATAAGTAGCGGGTTGATTTGTTAAAAAGCTAAGGTCGGTAATCCACCAATCTTCTATGGCAAATTGTACGATGTGCTCTTCTCCTTTGTCATTAACAGAATAGCTACGTAAACAGCCTTTCGAAACGAACGCCAGAAATTTAGAAGCATCGCCTGCCTGCAAGAGATACTGTTTCTTCCTAAGTTTTTTGGGAATAAAGAAGGTTACGGCAAGATTGAATTCCTCTTCCGTAATTTCTACTCTGCTTGCAATATGTTTATGAAGTGCCTTAAACATAGTCGAAGTATAATTAAAATAGATTAATGAATAAACCTTTGGTTATGTTGTTGAGGTCAACTTTTTGCTCAAAACGAGCGGTCATTCTCTAATACCAGCCTATATTTATTAAAATTCATAAAACTGCTGTCACCCAAAATTTTCCATCCAGCAGGAAATAAAAAGAATGATCGTCTGAACAACTGAACGATTTATTTAAGTAGAGGAATATCAATAACAATGGGAAAAAGGATTTTTGTTGTTCATTTGATGAGTAGTGCTGTCTTGCTGTTCAAAACAAACCAATAATAATCGTGATTAGTTTTTCGCAAGTGATTATGTCGCAGGCAATGTAGTAGCTAATCGTCATTTGGAAACAGCGTATATTAAGACGTTTACTTTCATAACCTACGCGGATAAAATTTCATTCTCATTATTAGCACAATTATTGGATTTCTGGTAGTGTGATAAATCTATTGCAAAAGCCATATTTGAGTGAGATTAATGTTTATAACCTTCGATCATGGAAACACATTTGCGGCAATACGTGTTGCCCTTGATGTCAACTTCCTCAATTCCGTGAGATGCATGCATTACGCAGTCCCAATCAATGCAATGGCGAAGGCCGTAATTATGGCCAAGCTCGTGCAATACTTCTTTAATAGTACGTTCTAATAATAAAGTCTCGTTTGAGATACCGGAGTAGAATTCTTCGTGCAACCGGCAAACCGAAAGAACAGAATGTTTTCCGTTAAGTTGAGCTTCGCCGAAAATAAATGTTAATGCGGGAACGAAAATATCCACATCTGTCAATAAAACTACTTTCCCGTTAAATCTTTCAGTAAGATTTATTACTTCAGCAATAATCTGTGTGGAAAAATATTGTCCGCGATCAACAGAGAAAAAATCGTCAAGATTTAGTTGTATCTCAACTACATGAATTTTGGATGAAAATCTTTTCGATAATTCGGGGACTAGATTCTGTAGCAGCAAGTTGCTGTAAAATTTAAGCGGCGCAATAAAGATGTCCATTATTACTCGGCTTTGCGGAGATCGTACTTGCTTATTTTATTATATAGCGTAACTCTATCTATCTCGAGTATCTGTGCTGTTTTCGAAATATTCCAGCCATTCTCAATCAAAGTCTTGTAAATATATTTTTTCTCCATAGCGGAAAGACTTTTTTCGTCGCCCGCCAAATCAAAGTTATTTCTCGAAACATGAAAGGGAAGATCATCGACCGTAATTGAATTAGTTTTACCTACGACCATAGCTCTTTCTATTGCATTTTCCAGTTCACGAACATTTCCAGGCCAGTCATAACTCATCAGAAAATCCATCGCATCTTTGGAAATGTTTTTAATTTTTTTATTCATCGCGTTAGAAAATTTATTGATGAAGAAATTAACAAGCAGAGGGATATCATCCCGTCTTTCACGCAGCGGAGAGATAACAATTGTGAAAACATTCAATCTGTAGTATAGGTCTTCTCTAAATTTCCCGGTCTTAACAAGTTCTTCTAGTGGTTCGTTAGTAGCTGTTATAACTCTAAAATCGCTTTTTATTAATTCATTCCCACCGACGCGGTTAAACTGCTTAGTTTCTATAACTCGTAACAGTTCAATCTGCATTCTAAGTGAAATGGAGCCAATTTCATCAAGAAAAATTGTTCCGCCGTCGGCCATTTCAAATTTTCCTTTTCTTCGGAACTGAGCACCCGTAAAGGCACCTTTTTCGTGCCCAAACAATTCGCTTTCAAGAAGCGATTCTGCCAGTGCGCCGCAATTCACAGTGATAATTGGAGAATATTTTCTGCCGCTGTTTATGTGAATTGCTTTTGCAACTAATTCTTTTCCGGTGCCGCTTTCACCTCGTATCATAACAGTAGTATCTGTGCGGGAAACAGAGTGTACAAGTTCATAAATTTTCTTTATCTGAAAACTTTCGCCAATCAAATTATCCGGTTTAATAATTTCTTCAATATTTTCTTTTAACTGAACGTTCTCAATTTTCAGTGCTCTTTGTTCAAGAGCTTTTTTTACAAGATGTGCGAGCTCATCCGGATCAATAGGCTTCGTAACATAGTCATAAGCGCCATTTTTCAAAGCCGTTATAGCTGTTGGAACAGAAGAAAATGCTGTAATAAGGATGATGATTGCATCCTGATCAATCGCTTTAATTTTTGATAATAACTCCAAACCGCTCATTCCAGGCATTTTCATATCGACAAGAAGGAGATCAAATTTTTCCTTTGCATATTTTTTTAATGCAGTTTCTCCATCCTCGGCTGTATCAACTATATAATTCTCTTCTTCAAACCAGTGATGAAAAGATTCTCTTACAATTCTTTCATCATCAACAATTAGAATTCTTTCCTGCTTATCCATAATTTTTCCTATTAAACAAGTTGCTCATTCTGTGGCAATACAATTTTAAAAGTAGTTCCTAATTCCGATGTTTTTTCTACTTCAATTTTACCTTTGTGATTAGTAATGATTCCATAAACAACTGCTAGCCCCAGTCCTGTGCCAACAGATGCTTCCTTGGTAGAGTAAAACGGTTCGAAAATATGAGGTAAATCCTTATCTGCTATACCTGTTCCTTCATCAGATATTCTAAGAACAGCATTGTTGCCTTCTTTAGCAATTTTGATTGTTATTTTACCTTTATTGTTCATTGCTTCAATTGAATTAATTAGAAGGGACATTAGAGCTTGTTGTATTTTGTTCGCATTACAGTAGATTTCGATTGGCTCGTCGGGATAATCTTTGACTAATGAAATACAGTTAATTTCCAGATGATGGTTGATAACAGTCGCGCTGACATCAATAATTTTTAATAGGTTTTCTTTTACGAACTCATCAGGTTCGGAGTGAGAAAAAATTAATAGGTCCTTTACAATTTGTCCACAGCGGGCTGATTCTTGCGAAATTAATTCCAAGTACTCTAAAATACTTACATACTCAGAGTCTTTCTGTGTTGCGCTTAATTTTTTTGTTATCAATTTACTTAACGTCAGAATTCCAGCTAATGGATTGTTTAACTCATGTGCAACGGTTGCAGATAGCTTTCCGAGTGAAGCAAGCTTTTCAATTTGATTAACCTGATTGTAAATATTTTTGAGTTCTTTCGTCTTTTCGTTCACTTTGTCATTTAAGGTTTCGGACCAGTCCTTTATTTCCTGGTATGCTTCGTTAAGTTTTGTAGACATCTCGTTAAACCGCCTTGCCATCTGACCAAGTTCGTTTTTAGAATCAACATTAATTCTAAAATCTAGATTTCCGTTCCCGACTTCTTCAATGCCTTCCCTTATTTTTTTGATTGGCTTATTAACTAAAACTGTTATAAACAAACCGGAGAAGAAAGAAATTACAACTACTATAAAAACAGAGGCGATAATTACTTTTCTTGTACTGCTTTGAATTATTGAGTCAAGTTTTTCGAGCGAAACAACAACATCAAGAACGCCCAGTATTTGTACCTTGGGTGAGTGTGCATGGCAGTCTGCATTAGAGCAATCAAGTTCGTTTTGAATTGGATTAATAAGGCCGAGTACTCGTTTATTCTCAAAATTCCTATAGATCCTAGCTTTGTTTTGATTTGTTAGGCTCTGCAGCGGAACAGAACTGTTGTGACAAACAATACAAGCCTCTGCGGTTAAATTAACCTTTTTGCTTATTTCCTGAGGATTGGTAGAGAAAATAATGGTGCCCTGCTTGTTATAGATTCGTATTTCTTCAACACCAATTTCTGTGCGGAGAGTTTTAATTATTTGATGTACATCTTCACGTCGATTTAAAAGCATGCTGTAGCGTGTTGACTTTTTAATAATGTCGCTAATATTATAAGCGCTCTCAAATCTTGATTGGGTTAGATAATTATCTAGATTGTTGATTATGAAGTAGGTGTAAGATGAAAGAATAATAAGCAGTAT
>JBHEKZ010000211.1:0-4089 GCA_041859025.1 Melioribacteraceae bacterium
AAATCTGCCCATCATTATATTAGTATACACGAAGAATTATCCTCTCATGCAGAATTCAACATTGCGCTCAATCAGGCACCCCCATCCAGATTAAAAAATATACTTCACGATCTTCATCCAACCGAAGTTACCACCCATATAAATGGACTTTCTAATTTCATTTTATCAAATTTTCCAAAATTAAAAGTTTTAGTTAATTCGAAAAACCTGGCACTTAGCTTTCTGCCAAAGGACTTAGAACAATTGTTTATTCAACTGAGTGGAGTTGAATGGAATATAATTCATTTGGAAGAACAAGATGGTGCTGAAAGATTAGGTGAGTTGCTGATGCACAAATCAACACAGAAGAAAATATGGTTGGCCGATCAACTATTTTCCACCGCCTCCCTAAACATCCAACAATTAGAATGGCAATGGCATTTTTTAAAATGTATGGAAGTCGCAGGATTTGAAATTGAAAATGTGGAATCAAATCAGTTGTTTCAATTGAAAAGTTTCTGGCCATCCACTGAACGAAATTTATTTACGCCCACTAAAAATATAGACCTGCACTCTGTCTGATGGGGAATGAATTTTCATTGGAAAAATATTTTAACCAGATCAAACGAAATTCAAAGAATCAGATCTATGATCCGGTAAGAAAAAAATGGATAACTTCTACCCCGGAAGAAATTGTCAGGCAGTTATTCATTGTGCATCTTCATTCAGAACTCCATTACAGCTTGTCTAACATGTCCGTTGAAAAACAGCTTATTTTTGGAGGATTTAAAAGAAGATTTGATTTGGTCGTTTACGATCCATCGGGAAAACCTCTTGTAATTGTTGAATGTAAATCTTATGAAATTCCAATTTCACAAAGTGTATTGGATCAAGCTGCCAATTATAATTTTATTTTAAGAGCGCCATACTTGGCGGTTACCAATGGTAGATCAACTCTGATTGCAAAAATTGACCATGAGCTAAAAAGCTTTCAATTTATTGAACAGCTCCCATTACATTCCTGAAATCTGAACTGGAATTTTACTGTTATCCTTCCATTTCAGAAAGCACAACGTCATGCTCATAATTTCTAAAATCCACCGCGGTCACATTTGAAACACCCATTTCTTCCATATAAACCCCATAAAGCACGTCTACTTCGGCCATGGTAAGTTTGTTGTGCGTAATGATCACAAATTGTGAATCTTTGCTGAACTTCCTGATGATGTGGTTAAATTTATCAATATTAATATCGTCCAATGGTGCGTCAACTTCATCAAAAATACAGAAAGGAGCCGGTTTCAATAAATAAAGGGAGAATAACAATGCAATAGCTGTTAAAGTCTTTTCTCCTCCACTTAACTGATGAATAGATTTTGGTCGCTTCCCTTTGGGTTTTGCAATAATATCAATATCGCACTCCAATGGATCCATTTCATCCATCAAGACTAAATCACAATCATCATCTCCGGTAAATAAAGAACGAAAAACATCCTGAAAGTGAACGCGCACCTGATTAAATGCATTCATAAAGCTGGCTGTAGCCGTTTCTTCTATCTCTTTTATAGTCTGAAGTAAGCTGTCCTGTGCTTTGAGGATATCTTCTTTTTGTAATTGAATTCGCTCATATCTTCCTTTCATTTCCTCATAGGCTTCTAATGCCATTGGGTTGATTTCTCCATAATTATCCAACCTAACCTTATAGTACATCACTCGATCCCTCAATGCGTCTTCATCCATTTGTTCTACTTCCTCTTCGGGGATGTATTTATCCAAAGGTGTGTTGAATTCAAGTTCAGCGCGCTCGACTGTAGACTGTATCTTATAATTACTTTCAGAACGTTGATCTTTCAAGGTATTTATGGAAGATTGATATTCCAATATGGCCTTCTGATATCCCCTAATTTGGGTTTCCTGCACAGTGATGGTATTCCGTATTTCGTAATAATCCTGCTCCAAATGTGTTAAATCAGACTCAATCGTTTTCCGGTATTCGAATCGTTCAATTAGTTGATTTTTATCTTCAGCCAACCCTTTATCTAATTCCTCCAATTCATGCTGATATTCTTCTAAGCGCCTTGAGTTATGCTCAAGTTGTATTTTAGTTTCATCATGCTGCCTTTGACGATATTCAAGATCCTTTTTGATATTGTCTAACTTATTCTCCCATTTAAGTACCTCAAGTCTTGACTGATTGTACAAGCCGGCAGCGGTTGTCAATTCTGCTGATATGTTATTAAAAACCAAATCAGTCTGAGTGATGCTGTTTAAAAGTTGACTAAGTTCGGTCTTAAGCACTTCCACTTTAATCTGATTCGTTTCTCGATCGTGCTGTATTTCCTTATATTTTAAATCATTTCCTGCTATGCGCTCTTCAAATTGTTTTTTCAAGTCATTGAAATGTTGAACCTTTGTTGACATTTGTGCCAGGGATTGAAGCAAGCTACTTTCTTCTTTTCTTGCAATATTCAATTCTCCTTCTTTGTTAATCAGTTCAATTTGTTTGTAGTCATGTTTAAGCTGTGACAAAGTTCTATCCAACTCTAAAACTTCCAATTCAATTGTTTTAAGATCGGATTCAAGTTTTTCTAAATGTTTCTTACGACCTAATTTTTTACCTTCAAATAATCCAACCGAACCGCCGGAAATCGAATTTCTTTGCCTGATTATAGACCCACTCAAACTAATCACTGAAACATCTTCCGGAAAATCCATGACATCTTCAAGATAGGACTCAGCATCTTTTACATAAACATTGTTCAACAAGGAATACAACAAAGGCTGATAGAGTGCATCGGTTTCAATAAGGGAAATGGCTGATTTAAATCCGGCAATTTCTGCCGGAACAATTTTTTCACTTTTAAATTTACTAAGAATAAAAAAATTAGCTTTGCCTTTGGCATTGCCATGAAGAAGCCTGATCGCCTGAATGGCCTCTTCTTCATTACTCACTACATGATAATTAAGATAGGGCTCTAAAAAAGACTCAATCGCGGAACGATATTTCTCTTCAGTATAAATAAGATCCGTTAATACCGGAACGTCTTTCCTCCAGTTCTGATGCAAGAATTTGATGGACTCCGGAAAACCTTCAAGTTTTTCAACCATAGATTTTAAAAGATCAAATTCATTCTTTCGGGCATCTTTTTTCCGATTGGCGGCTGCCACATTTTGGGTGTGTGTTTCTATTTCTGCCTTTAGAATAGAAAGTCTGGCTTTCCTTTCCTCTTCCTCATGAGTCACCAAAGCGATTTTTTCCTGAACAATCCGAAGATTAGCTTCCAGGTCTGCAATATCTTTATTGAAATGTGAAAATTCCTCTGTCCTGAACGCAAGCTCATCGGTGTTTCTTTTGGAATCAGCCTGGAGATTTTCCAGCTGGTTTCTTTTGATCGCCAGGTCCTTTTCTAATTCGAAAACACTTTTTTCTATGGTCTCTTTTTGAGTTTGAAACTGATCCACACCAGATTTTAGTTCATCAAACTTCAATTGCTTTGCCTCATAATCAGATTGTAGCTCAGCGGTCTGAACATGAAGTTTGCTAAATTCTTCCTGAGTTTTTCCTATTTCAGAATGAAGCAATAAAATATCCTGAGATATCACCTCCAATTTGGTGCCTGCATCCGTATTGCTTTGCTTCAACGCTTCCTGTTGAGTTACGTTAAAAAACTTCTTTTGTTCTTTAACTTGAATCTCCGTCTCTATACTCCTGATCTGATCCAAAAGCTCATTCACTTTCTTCTGATATTCACTGAGACTTTTCTCCTTATCAAGGTGAGATTTTTTGAATTGCTCAAGCTCTGCTTCAGATTGGTGAAGTTTGACCTCCTGCTCTTGTAATTTTAAAACTTCTTCGTCGATAATCTGGGAGGTTTTTTGGATCTTCTCCTTCAGACTTACTACGGACAAAAATGCGAGCCTCAAGCCGGAATTTCTGTATTTATCCCGCATTTCAAAAAACTTCTTGGCGCGCTTTGCCTGCTTTTCCAATTCAACGAGATTGTTATTGATCTCAAATAATAGATCTTCAATTCGAGCTAAATCCTCGGTGGTCGCTTTTAATTTATTTATGGATTCACGCTTTCTGGACTTGTATTTTGAAATTCCTGC
>JBHEKZ010000256.1:0-3135 GCA_041859025.1 Melioribacteraceae bacterium
TAATCTGCCAGCTCTTGTTTAATCACATAAACAACTTTCTTATTAGGCTGAATTATAGAAGGGAGCGACATTACTTCGAGAGTGCTCATGTGGTTGGAGATAAAAATTACCGGACCAGCTACTTTTTTAAAATTGTCGGAACCAAGAAAATGAAATCTAACACCGGTTTTTTCCATACTTCGAACAACATAGACCGAACTGTTTGACCATTCCTCGTCGTTATATAATCCTTTTTTGGCAAGATTATTACTCTTAAAAATAATCTTTAAGAGAAGTGAATAATAATAAAAGGAAGGGAACATTTTTGGTGAATGCTTGGCAGCATCGGTTTTGTATTCGTTAACAGAGGAAAATGAAGTATCGTATTTGAGTGTTTTTTTCATAGTGTAATGTTCAATTTTAATTAGAAATTACAAAAAAGAGAAAAGCGATTCAAAGAAATGATTTTGTGACCCCAACGGGATTCGAACCCATATTACCGCCGTGAAAGGGCGATGTCCTAACCGTTAGACGATGGGGCCAGCATTTCAAAACTTCTGGGTGACCAATGGGACTTGAACCCATGACCTTCTGGGCCACAACCAGATGCTCTAACCAAACTGAGCTATGATCACCATGAAAAAGTAAAAAACTTTTCGTACGCCCAAGTGGACTCGAACCACTAACCCTCAGCTTAGAAGGCTGATGCTCTATCCGATTGAGCTATGGGCGCATAACACAACGTCAAATAACACTCTGATATTGTCGGGGAGACAGGATTCGAACCTGCGACTTCTTGGTCCCAAACCAAGCGCTCTAGCCGGGCTGAGCTACTCCCCGATGGGGATGAACATCTTTTCAAAATTGGGCTTCAAAGATATATTTTCTGTTTTGAAATGTCAATCAAAACGATATGTTTCCCCTTCAATTAGATTATTCCTATTTTAATCTCAACAAATACCCAGAATGATGCATTTGATACTACTTTTAACAAGCCGCTTCCTAAATTCCAATAAAGATTCTAGTCTGGTTTCTTCTGTTTCCAAAATAACGATAAGTGGAATTGCCCTTGGAATTACAGTAGTTATCCTCGCACTAACAATTCTTGACGGCTTTGAAACTGTTGTATCAGATAAAATAAATGAATTTAGTTCCCAGATTAAAGTAACCGGATTTGGGAATAGGAATCTTCCGGAATCTGATTTTGTTGCAAAAAAAATTTTAGAAAATTTTGGAAAAGAAGTCGTTAGTGTTGATCCTTTTTCAAGTAAACTAGCCATAATTAAATCTAAACGGGTAACGGATGGGATTAACCTTACCGGCATAACAACCGGATACGCCAAGAACTCATTCAGCAGATTTTTAGTTGAAGGAGCGATTTTTTCTTCAAAACTAAATGACAAAGAAATATTAATAGGGAAAAATCTTGCCCAAAGGTTACTGATTGGGATAAGTGATAAAATTACTGTCTTCTGCTTAAAAGGTAACGAACCCCCTTCTCAAGAAAATCCACCGGCAATAGAGCAATTTATTGTAAAAGGCATTTTTGAAACGGGGATTTCCGAATATGATGATGGAAATGCCTTCATAAATTTAGATGAAGCAGAGAAACTTTTCGGAATGGTAGACGAGGTTTCCGGTTTTAATATATCATTAAAAAATTTCACTAAAGCCTCATCAGTTTCTTCGCAACTTCAGGATTATCTCGGCTATCCATTTTATGTTAGAACAATTCAGCAGGTTCATCAAAATATTTTTACATGGATTGAGCTGCAGAAAAAGCCAATACCGATTGTACTTGGGCTGATAATCATAGTAGCATTATTCAACATAGTGGGTACAATGCTAATGGTTGTTTTAGAGAAAACTAATTCTATTGGTGTGTTAAGATCGCTGGGGATGAAACGCAATTCGATTTTAAAAATCTTTTTAGGAAACTCACTTTATTTAATAGTTTGGGGATTGTTGCTGGGAACTTCGCTTTCTCTAGTTTTAAGTATTCTGCAACAACAATTCAATTTAATTTCGTTGCCCGGAGGAGTTTACTTTGTAACTAGTGTTCCAATTTCAATTAGGTTCGAGAACTATGCTCTAGTTACATTCATTACAATTTTAGCGGCTTTCTTTTCTTCATTAATTCCGGCTTATGTAGCTTCTAAAATAAAGCCAATTACAGCAATAAGATTTGACTAAGATGATAGAACTTTTCGTTGCACGAAAATATTCGCAGGCAAAACACAAACTTAACTTTATAAGTTTGCTTTCAGTTATTTCTACTTTGGGAATTACTATTGGTGTTGCTGCATTGGTAATTGTACTCTCTGTTTTCAACGGATTCGGATCAATCGTAACAAAAATATTGGTTAGTTTCGACCCTCATGTAAAAGTACTACTGCTTGATAAAGCTTCTACATCTAATATGAATAAAGTTAACGAAGTAATTCAACACCTGCCTAACGTGAGTTCATATTATTCAGTTATGGAAGGTAAATCTCTTTTTATCAATAGTAAGACTTATGAAGTTGTTAATTTCAAGGGCATTGATATATCTCCGGACGAACAAGAATGGAGCGTCAGTTCAAAAATTATTAGCGGCAAAGCAGAACTTACTGAAAACAACATTGTGATTGGTTTAGCTTTAGCTTTAAAATTGGGCATTCGTGTAGGAGACACAATTTCGGTAACTTCTGCTTACAATATCGAAAGAACTATTACTACCCTAACTCTGCCGCGAACAATGAAATTGGTTATCAGTGGGTTATTCGAATCCAGCAACAGAGACTATGATGCCGGCTATGCATTTAGTTCTCTAAAAACTGCTCAGCTGCTGCTCGGGAGTAATCAAACTATTTCGGGAATAGAAATTCGCTTGAAAGATTTCCAGGATGCCGAATCCATCAAAGCAGACATCGAAAACTCACTCGATAGGAAAATGTTTTCTGTACTAAGCTGGTATGATTTACATAAACAACTATATAACGTAATGTTAATAGAACGATGGGCCGCATACATAATTCTATGTTTGATAATTGCAGTAGCTACATTTAACATATTCGCGTCATTAACAATGACAGTGATTGAAAAAAAACGGGATATTGGAATTTTGAGGTCACTCGGAGTAACTCAAAAATCAATTCATAAAATTTTCATGTTCAG
>JBHEKZ010000271.1:0-3443 GCA_041859025.1 Melioribacteraceae bacterium
AATTACTTCATTTTCCAAACATTTCTAAAAGTGAAATGAAGGAAATGTTATTAACCCCTAACCTCGAAGTAGTTAATGAACTAATAACAGAAAAAAAAGGAATTGTGTTTTGGACAGGCCACTTTGGAAGCTGGGAAGTAGGCGGAAGTGCAGCATCATTACATTTCAATCAACCTTTTCATGTATTAGCAAAAAAACAAAGCAATTATGTTGTTAATGAGTATATAAAAAATGCAAGAGAAGCACACGGAAACAAAATGGTATGGTTAGGTGCATCCGTTAGACATTTATTAGAAGTGTTGAGAGATGGTGGAATTGTTGGTGTCGTTGGTGATCAAAGAGGTCCAGCGGATAGCCCAAGAGTAACCTTCTTTGGAAAACCAACTCCATTTTACATTGGTACGGCTACAATAATTGCTAAAACTAATTGTAACGTAATTTTTGGAGTAGTTGTAAGGCAGAAAACTGGAAATTACGTTGGAATCTTTGAAGCGCTTAACAAAGCGATATTACCTCAAGAATTGAATAGTAAAATTACAGCGATTAATCAGCAGTATGCTGACTTCCTTGAAAAAATGATTCGCCAATATCCCGATCAGTATTTTTGGATGCATAAGATTTGGAAATATTGAAAGAGAAAATATTGGTAATTCAGACCGCCTTTTTAGGCGATGCAATTCTGACTCTTCCATTGATCCAGAAGATTAAAGAAATCTATTCAAACGCTCTTATCACTGTTTTGTGTATTCCTTCTACAAAAGAAGTCTTTGCAAATTCTTCATCTGTTAGCGAAGTAATTGTTTACGATAAAAGAGGTGTTGACAGTTCGATTTTTAGTTATCTCAGGCTAGTTTATAAAATCCGAAGTAAATCATTTAGTACTGTTATATCTCCGCATAGGTCAGTAAGATCAACACTAATCGCATATTTTTCTGCTGCCAGCCAAACGATAGGATTTGATAGTTCCAATTTCTCCTTTCTGTATAAAAAACAGATTCAATATCAGAAGTCAAAACATGAAGTTGAGAGAAACCTTTCACTATTGGAATTAGATTTTTTAAAAAATGATTGGCGAGTTTTTCCACAATTACAGATACCGGCAGAAGTAAAAAATCGCATTGAAGTAATGTTGAAAATTGTAAATGATAAAAAGATAATTGCAATAGCTCCGGGCTCAGTCTGGAGAACAAAAGTCTATCCGGTAGAATACTATATAGAAATAATTAATATGATTCTTGCGGAGAACTATTTTGTAGTGCTGTTAGGTGGAAGAGAGGACTCCGAACTTTGTGATGACATTAGTAAAAATTTCTCTTCTAATGTAGAATCATTTGCCGGTAAATTAAGTGTATTAGAGTCGTTATCGTTACTAACAAAATGCATTGCAGTAGTTTGTAATGATAGTGCACCCACACATTTGGCAATGGCTGCTGGAATTCCGGCCATTACCATTTATTGCTCTACAATTCCCGGTTTTGGTTTCTATCCATATAGTGAAAAAAGTAAGTTTGTTTCATACGATGATCTACCATGTAAGCCATGTGGAATACACGGACATCAGAAGTGCCCGGTTCAAACTTTCGATTGTGCCCATAAGCTAAAACCAGAGTTTATATTCGAAAAGCTTAAGCAAATATTGTCTGCTTAAGTAACCTCAAATATTTATATTTGCTCAATTCAAAAAGAGATTCAAATGAAGTGGTTTGATTTTGAAAGCATAAAGAATTCTTCGCTATATGTTACACCGAATTTGCCAATCATGGCAACCAAGCGGTATAAGGTAAGCTTATTTAAGGCGGTAGCATATATCTCGCTCTACACACTCGCTTCATGGTTTGTGCTCATTCTTTTTCTTTCAATTACACCATTAAAGGATGCGTTGTTTGTTGTTGATAATTCCGAACTCCAAGCGCAAAATGAGAGAATTCAAAAGCTTCAAGGAAGAGTAATAGATTTAACCCAGCAGTTACAAGAAATTTCATCAATGAATGAACGGATGAGGTTTGCCATTAAATTGGCTCAGAGAGATACTATTGATCCGAAAAATCCTTTGTACGATACATTAAGAAAAACGATTAATAAAAAAGTAAAGATTGAAGGAAGCATCTTCACGGTTGTTAAAGATTTATTTTCAAAATTTTTTCAAGAAAACAAAGAACCTACAAAGCAATACTTTTATGAACCAGCATCGGGAATTATAACTCAAGAATTTAATGCATCCAAAGGGCATTTAGGTATAGATTACGGCGTTAGTAAAGGCTCTCCAGTTTATGCCGCTTCCGGCGGATTAATAACGTTTGCTGATTATACAGTGGATTCCGGTTATATGGTAATTATTCAGCATTCCAACGAATTCACAAGTGTATATAAGCATTGCTCATCAATTGTTAAAAGAATAAGGGATACTGTAACGCATGGCGAATTGATAGCGTTAAGCGGTAATTCCGGCAAGAATACAACGGGACCACATCTCCACTTCGAACTTTGGTATAAAGGTAAGCCGGTGGATCCTAAAAATTTTATTATTAAGTAGGAGTAGAAATGGCAAGCAAAAAAGATCATTTAACAGAAGATGTTAGTATTATAAGCAATAGTGTTAGAATTGAGGGTGATTTATTCAGTGATGGAAATGTACGAATTGATGGATCTGTGAATGGAAATATTTCTGTGAATGGAAATTTAACTGTTGGTGAGGGAAGTAAATTAGTTGGTGAAGTAAAAGCCAAAAATGTTACAATGAACGGCAGCCTTTCTGGTAAAGTATTGGCTGAAGAAAAACTGCGTCTGGAATCAAAGGCAATCTTGCGAGGAGATTTGATAGCAAAATCTCTTATTATTGAAGAGGGCGCCCTTTTTCAAGGATTTAGTAGTATGGAGAATAATAAATAACTTGAGTGTAAATCTATGAGTAAGTCTGCTGATTACACATCATCTTATCACCAAATTGGCCCCTACATAGGCTTGGGAACTCAATTAGCGGCATCTGTAATCCTAATGTTCTTTCTTGGACGCTGGCTCGATTCAACTTTATCAACAACTCCATTATTTATAATACTTTTCTCCTTTTTTGGTTCAGCGGCTGGGATATACAATTTCGTTAAATCGGTGCTAAACTTGAATAAGAAATCCAAAAATGAAAAATAAGCTCATTTCTTCCGGGGTTATACTCATTTTGATTAATATAATTGTATTGTTTCTTTTATTGTTTAAGGTTATCGACTTAAGTTTTCTAATATCATTTGAGTACTCTACATTGCTGGGACTCGGTAATTATTTGCTATTTGTCTCCTTTTCGCACTTTTCGCTCAAAAAATCAAATAAAACCTTTCTTCTTGTCAATCTCTGAGGTATGGTTTTGCGTCTTTTTTTGATGTTAATTGTAGTTTTATTGGTGTTGAATTATTTGAAAGTTGACCAATATGCGTTTATATTTGGGTTCTTGT
>JBHEKZ010000286.1:0-6577 GCA_041859025.1 Melioribacteraceae bacterium
GAAATTATTTTATCGCCTAGGAGTTTATTATAAAGAGCTATACTCGCATTAAGTTCTTGTCCGCAAAGTTGTACAATTGTATTAATGTTTTTGGAGGGATCAGCTCCAAATTTTAAAAAGTATTCATTAAGCATTTCAAGACGATACTGAGCTCTTTTACGATCGTTAATATCTAACCAAATGCCAAAGAATTCAACTTTACCATCTTTATGTTTTCTAATTGGCGAGATGAAATCCAAAAACCATTTGTATTTATCATCTGCTGTTCGCCATCTGTATTCAAGTGTTAAGGTTTTGTTTTCTTTTAGTTTTTCAAACTCATTCAATACAGAGGCTAAATCATCAGGATGAATTTTCTCTCTCCATTTAATTTTCCCTGAGTAATAGTCTTCCTGTGTGAATCCAGTAATAGGTTTTACACTTTCACTAACCCAGCTAGCGGGTTCACCTTCTTTATCCGTGTCATTATAAAGAATTATTGGAATAGCTTTTAGAATAGCGTTTTGTTTTTCTTCAATGGTTTTAATCTCATCTTCCGATTCCTTTTTTTCAGTTTGATCTAAAGAAATCAATACAGCTTCATATACGTTTCCGTCATCGGAAATTATTGGACTGATATAGCTTTCAAGATATAAGGGTTTACTAAATTGATCGTATCTGTTTGAAAAGGAAACCGTCTGTTTTTTGTTGAAGACTTTATCAATTAATCCAAGAATTTCGCTATGCATTTGTTGCGGAAATAATTCAAGAAGATTGTGTCCAACAATTTTGTTTTTAATAAAAGGATCCAAGTCTTTATTTATGAATTGAATGATGCCGAATTTATCCATTGTGGAAATTAATGTCGGTGAATTTTCAATCAGCGCTTTCATTTTTTGTTCTGATGCCAGAAGTTCTTTTGTACGTAAAGCAACTTCCTTTTCTAACTTAATAGAGTATTTCCTTTGCGTGTTATAAGAATAAACAAATTTTAAAATTGTAAATAGAAAAATTGCTACTGTCCCGGCAAACCACCAAGTTACATAAAAGGGTGGCCGAATAGTTATCAATCCAGATACAAAAGAGTTGCTCCAGGAACCGTTGGCCTTCTTAGCTTGAACATATAGTCTATACTCACCGGAGTTTAAATTGGTATATCTAGAAGTATTAGAAACGCCAAGGGAAAGCCATTCTTTATCGAATCCGTTAAGTTTCATCCTATAATTGATTCTTTTTTCATCTTTAAATGAAATTGCAATAGCGGAAATTCTGAATGTATTATTTGAGAAAGGGAATACAAGATTTTCTTTCAATGAATAAGTAGAATCGTGTAGGTCTGAAAGAAATACGTTTTGTATCGTCGGAGCCGATTCCGGTACATCATACTCGGGTTGATAACAAGAAAGTCCTCTGTCTGTTCCAATCCATATTTTCCCACTTGAATCATTTAGCCAAGCAAAGCGGTTTGTCTCTCTTCCGCTTAAACCATCTTCCATGCTGAATCTTCTAAGTATTGTACCGTTCCACCAAAAAACACCATCATCTGTGCCAAACCAAAAAATTCCTTTTTTATCTTTTTCAATAAAGAAAACTTTTCGATCGATTGTAACCGACCCGAAGTTAAATTTTGTTAGCTGCCCATTTTTAATTAAGTAAACACCCGTATTCGTACCAGCCAGATAAGTCCCATTTTGGTAATCGTGAATTGAAAAAAAGCTGGCTTGATTTTGTTTATTCACTACCGCTAAAAATTTGTTTTTTTCTAAAGTGAACAAACCTCCGTTTGAAGTAATAAATATTTTGCCGTTGTTGGCAAAATAGATCTGGCGGATCATCCGGAATCTTGCATCAACTTTTGAGATTTGGATCAGTTTCCCATTTACATATTTATAAAGTCCGTTTAGCGATCCGATCCACAACTGACCTTCTTTATCGAATTGAACTGCAGTATAACCGATTTCACCGTTGTTGCTATCAAGAACCCAAGTTAGTTTTCCATCTATAGAATACTTACCTAAGCCGGCATATGTTGCGGCGAAAAAAATATTTCCTTCTTTATCACGACATGCATCCATAACTCTGCCGCTGGAAAAATTTTTAGGCATTCTGTTTTCATGGTTGAAACTAACGTACTTGTCGTTTTTGAATAGAGTAAAACCATAATTCTGTCCAAAAAAATATTCGTCCGGTCTGATTTCCTCAATTGAACAAACTTCGTTTTCTGCTAGGCCATCTTTACGGAAATAATTTGTGAATGGTGTATTGGTGATTTTATCAACACCTCGAGTTGTAGGGAGCCAAATGTTATTTTCTCTATCCAGGAAAGCATTTGAACTTCCTTCGGAAGTAAAACCTTTGTCCATCCCTAATGGTTTAATAGTGTTTGTACTTAATTCTAAAAAGAATTTTTCTCTATCGTTTCCAAAAAAGACTCTGTTAATTTTATCCGGTACAATAAAATTTCTTCCGAAGGTGGGATAAGTTTTTAAAAAGAAATTTGTTTTCACAAGAACAAATTTCTTTATGTCGAGATCGTAATAACCGATCCAATCCCTTCCTAGTAACCACAATTTACTTATACCATTGTTACTATCTAGTCCGGTTGCCAGTACTAATTTGGACGGAGTATTAAGTACTGAATTGATTGATTCATCGAATGAAACCCCATCGGTAATAAAAACTCCAAACTGAGTGGATATATAAAAATTCCCATTTATTTGGTTAATCCCGGTGGCCCCTTTGCGAAATTGCTTATGATTTTTGCCGAGGTCGCTCCATTTATTTTCCTTAAACAAATAGACAGATGATTCTGTCGCGGTCATTAAAACCGACTTCCCATCAACATACTTAATATCAAAAGCTGTATTCAGTTCATTTCTAGTTAGAAAGGGGTTGGGCGGAAGTGTGAACCATTTTTCGTTTTTATAAAATTGCAAGTTTACTCTTGAAAACTGGGGAAAAGCCCACATCGTTCCAAGGGAATCACTTTTTAACCTAAAATAATATTCCGTGTTTAGTCCATCTTTCTTTGAAAAGTTTGTCCATGTAGTCCCATCATAAATTGAAATTCCAACTTCGGTTGCAAACCACATTCTACCGGAATTGTCTTGAATAACATCATTAACAACATTTGTCGGCAGCCCATCTTCGATTGTGTAAGTTCTTACGGTATGGCGTTGGGGTATTATTACTGAGAAAGTAAAAAGAAATATAGTGAAGAAAAAATGTTGACTAATTTTCCGAGTATTGCACATTCACTTCCTCAACTTTGAGTATGGTATACTTTGAAAGAAGATTTTCTTGTCGTAAACTAATAAAACTCATCCAAGTTGTACACCGCCAACAAAAAATAGATTATTGAAATTAAACGCATTAATGAAAGACTTATTTTGCATTTAGAACTCGCTTCTTTATATTTGCTCGTCAATTTTAGAATAACGGTATGAGCCAAAAACCTTCAGTTTACATTAAAGACTTAAAAAACCACGTTGGGGAAGAAGTTACCCTAAAAGGCTGGTTGTATAACAAGAGATCAAGCGGAAAGCTTAAATTTTTGATTTTACGCGATGGAAGCGGTTATGTCCAGTGCGTTGTATTCAAAGGAAACGTTTCGGAAGAACAGTTCGAAGCTGCTGAGAAACTTACTCAAGAATCTTCTTTCGAAGTAAGAGGCAAAGTAAAATCGGAACCTCGTTCTGTAGGCGGATACGAACTTGATGTTATTGATATGAAAACAATTTCTATTGCTCACGAGTATCCTATTACTCCTAAAGAGCATGGAATTGAATTCTTAATAGATAACCGTCATCTCTGGGTTCGTTCCAAGAGGCAGGTTGCTATTCTAAAGATCCGGGCTCGTGTAGTAAAGGCAATTAGAGATTTCTTTGATTCTCGCGGATTTGTTCTTTTTGATCCGCCTATTATTACTCCAAATGCTTGTGAAGGAACGTCTACGCTTTTCGAAATGGAATATTTTGATCTTGGAAAAGCTTATTTAACACAAAGCGGGCAGCTTTACGAAGAAAGCGGCGCATTTGCACTTGGTAAAGTTTATTCCTTTGGTCCTACCTTCCGTGCGGAAAAATCGAAGACACGCAGACATTTAACAGAATTCTGGATGGTTGAGCCGGAAATGGCTTTTTATGATCTAGATGATGATATGGCTTTGGCAGAAGAATTTATTGAATACATTGTTCAGACAGTTTTAACTGATTGTCCGGAAGAATTAAAAGATTTGGAACGTGACGTAACAAAACTTGAAACTATAAAAAGACCTTTCCCTAGAATTTCTTATACGGAAGCTGTAGAAATCCTTAAGAGAAAAGGTGTCGATTTTGAATGGGGCAATGATCTCGGCGGTGCTGATGAAACCATAATCGGCGAAGAATTTGACCGGCCGGTAATGATTCATCGTTATCCGTCCGAAGTAAAAGCATTTTATATGAAGCGCGATCCGGAAAACCCAAAAGTTGCTTTGGCAGTTGACGTAATTGCGCCGGAAGGTTACGGAGAAATTATTGGCGGCAGTCAGCGCGAAGATAATCTAGACTTTCTATTAGAGAGAATTAAAGAACATAATCTGCCGCAGTCTTTTTTTGAGTGGTATTTGGATTTAAGAAGATTTGGTTCAGTCCCGCATGCCGGTTTTGGATTGGGATTAGAGAGAACCGTTAGTTGGATTTGCGGATTAGAACATTTGCGCGAAGCCATTCCGTTTCCAAGAATGATTTATAGGAACACTCCTTAATGAACATTCAACTCATTCTATTTTTTGTTTTAGCATCGGTTGCTGCGGTTACAGCAGTAATGATGATTACTCGCAAGAACGCAGTTTTAAGCGCTGTTTTTCTTGTCCTGAATTTCTTTTCTCTAGCTGGATTATACTTGTTGCTTAATGCTCAGTTTATCGCCGTAGTGCAAGTTATTGTTTATGCCGGGGCGATAATGGTTTTGTTCCTTTTTGTGCTTATGCTTCTAAATACTGAAACAGAACACAAACTATTTGTAGATAAGCGGGGAATTAAGTTTTTCGCAATTCTGGTTTCTGCTTTTGTTTTTGTTCAATTGGCATTCCTGATCTTCAAAGGGAATCCAACCCGCACTCTAACACCTGATGAAGCGGCAAGTATTAATGCGGGTACAATACAAACAATAGGTCATGAACTTTATACAAATTATATAATACCTTTTGAAGTAGCTGGTTTCTTATTACTTGCAACTACAATTGGCGCATTAGTTTTAGCAAAGAAAAAATTCGAGTAAAAGATGTCAACTGTTCCAATGGAATATTATCTGATTTTAAGCGCTTTCATGTTTTGTGTCGGCGTTGCGGGCGTTTTGATCAGAAGAAACGCAATTGTAGTTTTCATGTGCATAGAACTTATGCTAAACTCGGCCAACCTTACTCTGGTTACGTTTTCTTCATATTTGGGAAATTCAATAGGTCAAGTTTTTGTGTTCTTTGTAATGACTGTGGCAGCAGCAGAAGCAGCAGTAGGATTGGCAATAATTATTGCAATTTTCAGAAATAAACTAACAGTCAATATTGACGATATAAACATTTTCAAGTGGTAATGATAAATCTAATATATCTCACAGTTCTATTGCCGCTGATCGGATTTCTGATTAACGGATTGTTCGGTCGAAAGATTAAGAACGAAAAAATCATCGGTGCTATCGGCGCTTCTTCCGTTGGAATTTCATTTCTGATTGTGCTAGGCGCATTCATTCAAACTGCTGCATTGCCGGTTGAGCAAAGGTCAAATACTGTCGAGCTTTTTACTTGGCTTAGCGTTGGCGGGTTGAACGTAAAATTTGCTTATCTGGTTGACCAATTGTCTTTAACGATGGCATTAATTGTAACAGGCGTGGGTTTCCTGATTCACGTTTACTCAATTGGTTACATGCATGGTGATAAAGGTTTCTGGAGATTTTTCGCGTATTTGAATCTCTTCATCTTTGCTATGATGAATCTAATTCTTGGCGACAACTTTGTTGTTTTATTTTTAGGCTGGGAAGGAGTGGGACTTTGTTCTTATTTGCTTATTGGCTTTTGGTATGATAGGAATTTTGAAAAAGGAACAACTTCTCAAGCTGCTAAAAAAGCTTTCGTTGTCAATAGGATTGGTGATTTTGGTTTTCTGCTTGGAATGTTTCTTATCTACATGACTTTCGATTCACTCAATTTCAAAGAAGTTTTATCTAAAGCAACTACATTTCCGGTTACCGAAGCTACATTTGGCTTAATTGCTATTTTCTTATTTATAGGCGCTACCGGTAAATCGGCTCAGATTCCATTGTTTGTTTGGTTACCGGACGCGATGGCGGGCCCAACTCCTGTTTCTGCGTTAATCCATGCCGCTACAATGGTTACAGCCGGCGTTTATATGGTTAGCAGAACATCAATCATTTTTGCGAGCGCTCCAGCTGTGATGATGGTGGTTGCAATAGTTGGTTTACTTACAGCAATATTAGCTGCCTCTATTGGACTTGTTCAAAACGATATTAAAAAAGTTTTGGCTTACTCTACAGTAAGTCAGTTAGGTTACATGTTCTTAGCTGCGGGAATGGGAGCTTTCAGCGCTTCTATTTTCCATGT
>JBHEKZ010000388.1:0-2773 GCA_041859025.1 Melioribacteraceae bacterium
ATGATAACGTGTTTTATTGTTTTCAACTTCGAGATATGACTTGGTAACCCATAATTCAATTTTCTTTTGCGCATCAGCTTCTGCAAATTCAACTTCTTTTTCCAAATGCTTTGCGGTCTGTAATTTCAAATAATCTTTGAACCCATTAAAAATATTATACTTCATCTGTACCCCGATAGCCCAGCGTGGTTCTAAACTGGATAAGTATTCCGGATAGATTTCATATTTGCCGAAAGCAGCTATTGTTGGTAAAAATGCTGAACGCGTTACATTAAAATTCTCTTCTGCAAGCAGTTTCTTTTGTTCAATTATTCTAAGGATCGGCTGATCAAGCTTAGCATTGGCTTTTAGGGTAGAAAGGGAATCGGTACTATTCTTAAATACTAGTGAATCGGTAAAAGAAATTATTTCCGATTCGTTTACTCCAAGTGTATTTCTTAACGCTGTTGTTGCCAGGATTAAGTTGTTTTTATCATTTTCTAGATTGCGCTCAGCTTCTGCAACAGCAACTTCTGCTCTTAACAAATGATGATTGGCAATTAAACCTTCGTTGAACAATTTTTCAGCTTTCTCTTTGTGAGAAAGAATTCCGTTTAAAACATCTTTACGAGTTTCAACTACAGAATTGAGAAGGAGAACCTTGGTGTATCGGTCAATTACTTCATATACTATTTCATTCTTAGTCTTTTCCAATTCAATGTTTACAGATTCCAGTTCAGCCGAAGCCGCTCCTTTTGCCGCAAGCAGTTTTCCGCCGAGAAATAGAGGCTGTGTCACTATAAAAGTTCCGGTTCTGTAATTCTGTTTCTTAAATGTTTCCTGAAAGGCTGGGATCATAGAATTTAGGGAAGAAGCAGCTTGAATCTTTACAGCGTCTTTCTGAGCTTGTGATAAAGGTCCTTTGCCCCCGATTATATTCCCTAAATTTGTCAGCTCTGCCTGGTTTGAAGACTGAAGTGTGATGATTACATCACGAATAGGACTCAGATCAATCACCATATCATCATTTAGATGTGTATAGCTTAGATCAAAATTGAGCGATGGCAGAAAATTACCATAGGCGGCAAGATTATCGTATTCTTTTTGCGCCACTTTTTCCTGATACTGCTTAATTTTCTCATTATTCTGAAGGGCTAAAGAAACTGCTTCTCCCAAACTAATCTTTATTGTTTGAGCAAATAGCGGAACAGAGCAGAGTAGTAAGCATATTGTAATTATTTTTTTCATTTTGTTTCTTGTATAATGAATCGAAATTCAATAATTGGGCAAAAAAATTATCGTTTGATTCCGTTTTTAGTTAAATACCGTACAGTTTGCCTAATTTTATTTAAAGGAAAAGTTTTCGGATCAGAAGCCCAGTGCTGTATTAAGTTTCTGATAGCTCCAAAAATATAATAACGCAGAATGCCAACATCTAATGAATCGCTAAACACACCTTTTGCAATTCCTTCAGAGATAATCTCCTCGCCGACATTCATAAATTTTTCGTAAAAAGTTGTGAATCGCTCTTGAGCGCTTCTTTGCAAATGACTCTGCTCATTAACAAAAACCATTGCTAATGGTGGATTTTCGGTATAAACGTCAAATACTAGGTCGATCATCGCGTCAAATTTGTCAGTAGGAGAAAGATTGGAATTATTCTTTACAGCCAGTAATTCATCATAAAGTTTTGACCAAATTTGCGAAAAGATTTGCAGCAAAATGTCCTCTTTATCCTCAAAGTATACATACACGCTTCCGGTTGCTACACCGGCAATTTCTGCTATCTTAGAAATCTTTGCTTTGTGATAACCTACCTCAGCAAAAACCTTGATTGCAGCTTCAAGAATATCTTTCTCTTTATTTCCTTCTTTAACTCTCATAATAAGTCATTAATGAATATTGATTCAAAAATAACGTCTCATTTTCTTTTTGTCAAGAAAAATCTTAAAAATATTTCGATAATAATTTAAGAAACCGCAGCCTCTTACGTTAAATCTATTTTTATACTGGCGTCGGCTGATGAAAAAAAAGAATTAGAGAATTAGAAAAAAGTTTTTATTTTATCGACATGAATGTCCTGATATAATTGCTATATGCATCAGCAGTAAATAGAAGTGGTATTATCTAATTTTATCGTTAAATACCATAACCGGACATAGAATTGTAGATTGAACATAAGTATAATATTACGATTTATCGTAAATAAAACGGAAATTAGGTCGCCTTTATATAAATGCCTACACAAAATTCTTCTTATCAAACAAATTGTGTGAGGCATTTTTTTATTGTTAAATGAATATAGGTTCTTACAATGTCTGAAATAAACTCACATACAAAAACGATTGAAATTGCTGATTTCAAATCGAAACTAACCAAATCACAAAACCAGCGTGGCGCTCTCATTGGTCTTTTACAATCAGCGCAGGATGCATTCGGTTATATTCCCGAAAATATCATCGAGGAGATCAGCGAAGTAGAAGGGACTCCTCTTGCTGATATTTATGGAGTGATCACTTTCTATTCTCAATTTAGATTACAACCGCTAGGTAAAAATATAGTTCGTATTTGCGAAGGAACGGCTTGCCATGTTAATGGTGCTAAGACTGTTCTTCAAACTCTGGAAGATGAACTTGGTGTTACTGTCGGCGAAACATCAAACGATGGAGTATTCACACTTCTCTCAGTTGCGTGTTTGGGATGCTGCTCTCTTGCACCGGTAATGATGATTAATAACGATACGTTTGGAAATCTTACAACTGATAAAATCAGGAAAACGCTCAAAAATTTCCGC
>JBHEKZ010000406.1:0-3800 GCA_041859025.1 Melioribacteraceae bacterium
CAAAAAGAAAAAGTGGCGTTCAAGAATTGCCAGCGATGTTATTGTTGTAACTACAAACTTATCTCCTTCAGATACGGTTTTATTTTCACGCGTAAATGTAAAAGGTTATGCAACTGATTTTGGCGGATTGACTTCTCATGCGGCAATTCTTGCTAGATCGCTAAATATTCCGGCTGTCGTCGGTTTGCATGATGCCATGAATAAAATTTCTGATGATGATGAGATAGTAATTGACGGGTACAAAGGTATAGTAATTATTAATCCGGACGAGAAGCATCTTAAAGAGTATCATAAAAAAATAGAGAAGCTCCAGAATTATGATGCTGAACTGAGTAAACTAAAAGATCTGCCTGCCGAAACTCTTGATGGATTACAAATTCAACTTGAAGCAAATTTGGATATTAATGACGAACTGGATTTTATAATTCACAATTGTGCCAAAGGTATTGGCTTAGTAAGAACCGAGCAGTTATTTCAACAATCAGTAGCTTTTCCGGATGAAGAAGAACAATTCTTAGTTTATAAAGATATCGCTGATAAAGTCTATCCCGATTTTGTAACAATCCGCGCTTTTGATATCGGCGGCGACAAAGTTTTGCCGGTTGATTTAAAAGAGCCGAATCCATTTTTAGGATGGCGGGGCGTTCGGCTGCTACTAGATAGCAGAGAATTGTTCAAGACACAAATACGCGCTATTCTTAGATCTAGCTACCACAAAAATGTTCGTATGATGATTCCAATGATTACTTCAATTGAGGAAGTAAGAGAATGTAATAAGCTGATTGAAGAATGTAAGAAAGAACTTCACAAAGAGGGAAAACAATTCGATAAACACATGCAGGTTGGATTGATGATTGAAATTCCGTCTGCTGCTGCAATGGCAAAAGAATTTGCCGAAGAATCGGATTTTTTAAGCATCGGGACGAACGATTTAATTCAGTATACTCTTGCAGTAGATCGCGGAAATGAAATTGTATCAAAACTCTATCAAGAGTTTCACCCTGCAATTGTAAGATTTATTCATCATATAATTTCGGAAGGCAAAGTTGCCGGCAAACGTGTTAGTTTGTGCGGTGAAATGGCGGCCGATCCTTTTGCGGTACCATTGCTTATTGGACTTGGATTAGAATCATTCAGTGCATCTGCATCAATTTTACCTCACATCAAAAAGGTAATTAGAAGTATTACTTATGCCGAGGCAGCTGAACTTGGTGAAAAATGTCTTCGACTTAGAACTGAAAAAGAAATTAATTCGGAAATGCATTCATTTTATAACAAAAAAATACAAGATCAAATTAAAAACCTTTACTGAGAGACTAATGGAAATAAAAGAACTTATTGCAAAACTGGATCCGGATAATCAATTCGATGTATTAAAAGATTCTTACACTCAAGTAGAATATGCATGGAATAGTAAATTCGATTTGTCCTCAATCAACACTAAGAAAATCAAAAATATTATCGTTACCGGGCTTGGCGGTTCAGCTATTGGCGGAGAACTTTTGCAAAGCTACTTTAGAACTGAACTGAAATATCCGTATCAAGTTAACCGTAATTATGAATTACCTCTTTATGCAAATGAAGAAACACTTGTAATCGCTTCATCATATTCCGGAAATACCGAAGAGACATTATCCGCACTCAACGATGCAATAACCAAGAAATGCCAGATTATTTGCGTTACAACCGGCGGTAAAATGAAAGAAGTTGCAGAGCAAAATAAAATACCGTTCGGAATTCTTAAAAAAGGTTTCCAACCGCGTTTTGCATTATGGATCAATTTCTTTTCATTAGTAAATGTGCGTAACACATTGAACTTAGTTCCAGATCAAAATGCTAATGTTAAAGAGGCAATCACTTTACTTAAAAACAAAGGAGCGGATTACGCAACTTCGCAAAATGAAGCAATAACAATTGCAGAAAGTCTTTTAGGATTTATTCCAATTGTTTATGGAGTTAGCGATTATACTTCCGTTGTTGCTACACGATTTAAAGGTCAATTCAATGAAAATTCTAAGCATCACGCATTTGTAAATTCTTATCCCGAATTAGATCACAATGAGATAATGGGTTGGGAAGGATATAAGCCGACAATGAATTTCAAATTATTAAATGTGATTGAGGAAGAATATCATCCGCAAGTGAAAAAGAGATTTGAGATTACAACTGGGATTATTAAAAAATCCGGTGCGGATGTAATAAATATTCAGAGCAGAGAAAAGAATTATAAACTGCGTCTAGTTGATATGATTTACTTAGGAGACTGGATGACTTACTATTACGCATTACTTCGAGGATTTGATCCAACTACGATCAATAACATTAACTTCTTGAAAGAAAGATTGGCTTAATCTTATTGATATTTAAAAAAGGTCATGTTCAAGAAAGAGCATGACCTTTTTTTGTTTAAAACCATTGGACAACTAATGAGCATCAAGCCAGTTATCGCCAACTCCTGTTTCAACCAATACCGGAACATTAAGTGGTAACGCAGATTCCATAAGCTCTTTTACAAGGTTTCTCAGATCATCAATTTCATCTTTGTGAGCATCAAATACCAACTCATCATGTACTTGTAATACCATCTTCGAGGTAAATTTGTTTTCGGCAATGGCAGAATGAATCTTAATCATTGCTAACTTAATCATATCAGCGGCAGTTCCTTGAATCGGCATATTCACTGCAACACGTTCTTCAAATTGACGCAAAATTCTATTCTTACTGTTGATATTTCTTAGATATCTTCTACGTCCCAATAATGTTTCCGAGTATCCTTTTGCCTGAGCACTTTTGACAGAATCCTCCATAAATGTTTTTACATTTCTGAACGAACTGAAATAATTGTCAATAATTTCTTTAGCATGATGTTGAGTAATTCCCAAGCGGGTTTTTAGTCCGAATGGTCCCAAACCATACAGAATTCCAAAATTTACCTCTTTGGCTTTTCGTCTCATGTCCTGCGTTACTTCGACCGGGTCAACTCTAAATACTAATGCCGCAGTTCTTTTGTGTATGTCTTCACTGTTTTTAAAGGCTTCCATTAAAGTTTCGTCAGAGCAAATACTTGCCATAATTCTTAATTCTATTTGACTGTAATCAGCCGAAAGAATAAGATGATTTTTATCTCTTGGAACAAATGCTTTGCGAATTTCCTTGCCGAGGTCGGTTCTAATTGGAATATTCTGCAGATTCGGATCGATACTTGACAATCTTCCGGTTGAGACTAAAGACTGATTAAATGTAGTATGAATTCTTCCTGTCTTGGGATTAATTAATTGAGGAAGAGAATCGGCATATGTTGATTTAAGTTTTGAGACTTGTCTGTAATCGGAAATTATATCAATAATTTCATGCGAGCCGCGCAGTGTTTCGAGCGATTTAGCATCTGTTGAAAATCCGGTTTTGGTTTTTGTAGTAGTTGGAAGCTGAAGTTTATCAAAGAGGATTCTTTGAAGCTGCTGTGTACTGTTAATGTTAAATTCTTCGCCGGCATGTCTAAAAATTTCTCTTGTGTAATTATCCAGCAAAATCTGAAGATCATTACTGAATATTTTCAAGCTGTTGTTATCAATGCGAATTCCTTCACGCTCCATGTCCTCTAATACTTTAACAAGGGGGAATTCAACTTCGAAAGCTAATTTTTCAAGTTTTTCTTGCTTCAATTCTTTTTTAAGCCGTTCAAATAATCTAAAAGTAATATCAGCATCTTCCGCTGAGTAATCCGCAAGTCGCTCCGGCTCAACTTCGAATATTTTTTCTGGGGTTTTCTTCGAGCCGATCAAATCTATTAGAGGGATTGG
>JBHEKZ010000494.1:0-16148 GCA_041859025.1 Melioribacteraceae bacterium
GGAATTGTTAAATAACGAATTGTATCTGGTGTTATCGTAATATTTCTAATCTCACCTAACTTGCCAACATTTTTAACCGGCTTTTCATTAAAGAAAAGTTTTACTAGACCTGCATTCCCAATGCTAATTCCAAATTGCTTCAAAGCCTTGAACTTAATTTCACCACTATTTTTGAGAATGCCTTGCTGTTTAATTTTTCCATCACAAAGAACTTTTACCCAAACTTGTCCGCTATTCTGAACGGATAATCTTAAGCTATCTGAGACAACCGGAGTTACTATTGTGTCTTGGACTGGAACTAGTTCCGGCTTTTTAACTTCGAATCTTGTTGTTGTTTCTGTTGTATTTTGTTCGGATGAATCCGCAATTATTTCCGGCGATGATTCATAAAAAAATGCAAAATAAAACACTAGCGCAGCCACAATTAGAACAGCAGCACCCATTATTATGTTCAGATTAGTTGCAATAAAAGATTTTGGTGCCTCGTTTGCAGTAGGGGCACTTGAATCTTGTACAGAATCGAATTGAGTAATCTTCGAGGGGATAACTTTTTCCGGAATTATTTCTTCATGAGGCTTTGTAGTTTCACTTACAATCGGCTTAGAAACTTGTTCTTTAGTAACATGAGCTTTTTCTTGTTGACCAGTCTTAGCAAAATCAAATTTTTGAATTGTCTCTTTTGGATTTAGATCTATAGTTTGAGCAAATTCCTTAATAAAGGCCCGCACATATAATTCTGGAAGTATTTCGAAATCGCCATTTTCAATTGCACTTAAAAATTTCGGATCAATCTTGGTACGAGAAGAAATTTGAAGAATACTAATTCCTTTTGCTTCTCTTGCAAGTCTAAGTTCTTCTGCAAACTTTAATAATGCTTCGGACGCCATATTTTTATCTTAATTGTTTCTAATAAGTTTTGCAGCAAAGGCACCGTCTACCCCATGAACATGAGGTAAAGTGGCTACGCATCCATTTGAATCAACAACTTCTTTAGGAAGCTGATCGCCAGCATTGACAAGACCAAAATTTGAATGTTCATTTAGAAACTTAGTAATTAATTCAAAGTTTTCTTCAGGTTCAATTGTGCATGTACTATATACAACAAATCCGCCGGGTTTAACTAAAGAAGCTCCCTTCCGTAGCAAATCGTATTGAATATTAACGATTTTTCTAATGTCTCCCAAGTCTCTTTTCCATTTAAGATCTGGCTTTTTAGTTAATGTTCCCAGACCGCTGCAAGGTGCATCGATTAAAACTCTGTCAAATCCTACTTCATCTTCAAACTCCATCGCATCAATAATTTTTGTAGTCACATTAGTAACTTTTAATCTATTTAGATTTTTTTCCAAAATTTTCAACCGGCTTTCAAATTTATCAAGAGCAACAATCTCACCGGAGTTATTCATTTCGTCAGCTATAAAGGCTGTCTTGCCTCCCGGTGCGGCGCACAAATCTAATACACGCATTTCTGGCGAAACACTAAGTAGTTTGATTGGGAAGCCGGTACTTTCATCTTGAACTGTAAAATATCCTTTTCCAAAATATTCCCAATCTGTAATATTAGAAAGAGAATTCATCCTGATAAATTCCTTCAGATACTTTCCATCAGTAAACTTCAATTCAACGGAATTCAGCAGCGATTTCATTTCAGCAGCATTCGTTACGAGGTTATTGATCCTAATATTCAAAGTTGGTTTATTATTATTTGACAAAAGAAGTTTCTCAACTTCATCTTTTCCAAATCTCTGAAGCCATCTTTTAACCAGCCAAGTTGGGTGAGAATAAAAAGCACTCAAATAACTATTTATGTCTTCATCAGGATTAGGATATCTGATGCTCTCTTTATTTCGAATGATGTTTCTCAGAATTGCGTTTGTTAAATCGGCAGCGGCTTGTCCCTGAAGCTTTTTTACGAAATCGACCGCTTCATTTACTGCTGCGTAGTCTGGCACTTTATCTAAAAACAGAATTTGATACAAAGCTACATGAAGAGCATTCTTAACATTCGGAATTGCCTTAGAAAATTGTCCCTTATAAAACCCGGTTAGAATCCAATCAATTCTACCTTGCCAGCGAGTTACACCGTGCACAATTTCGAATAGAAGGGCTTTATCAGCTCCAATTAGATTTGAATTTTTTATTTCTATTTCGAGAAGTTTATCAAGGTAAGCATCAGTTCTATCAATGCGGTTTAAGATTTTTACGGCTAAACCTCTTACGCCTTGATAGAGATTTAGGCCGGTACTTTCGTTTGTTTCTTCCATTTCATTCAGTATTTAAAGGTGCGTTATAAGTCTGCTATTTAAAAAGCAAAAGGGCTGTAAAACAGCCCTGCTCTACGTACAAAAAAGAAAATTATGCTTCTTTCTTTCCATATTTTTTCTTGAATCTCTCAACACGACCAGTAGAATCCAACATTTTTTGTTTACCAGTAAAGAATGGATGACATGCTGAACAAATTTCAAGTTTGATGCTACTTACTGTAGAACGGGTAATAAATGTATTTCCGCATACACACGTAACTTCGCATTTCTTATAGCTTGGATGAATTCCTGCTTTCATTTTAATACCACTTCCTTAAAATTTTGGGTTGAAATTTACTTATGCCGAGTCAATTTTCCAAATCAAAAGCCTTTAAAAAGCTTTTATTTCATGGCTTTTTTTAATGAATCTGCCTTTAATTGGGCTTTTTTCAACGAATCAAGCTCCGCACGGAATTTTTCGATCGTCTTCTTGTCTAACTTGTTTTCTACTCTAAAACCATCAGTCATCGGGTCTTCGCCACTATTTACAATGCTGCTTCGGGCTGATTGGTTCTGATTCGAATTAGCTCCGGAAATATAGTCATCTACCGATACCGATCGTCTCTGATTTAGAGGAAAAGTTCTAGTACCGGGAAGTTGGTTTTTGGCGATATTTGAATTTGACTCAGCATTCTTTTTACTAGAAGATTTTTTATTGTCAGCGCTGAACAGAGATTCAAATTTCTTGTCGGAAGACTTACCAGCTAAGGCTTGCGAATCAACAAGTTGTTGCTGGTTTGCAATTTGGGTTGGTATTTCTTCTCTTTGCGGATAGAAAATGAAAAATAGAAGCACGGATGCCATTACAGCAGCCGAAGGGGCCAGAAATTTAAACCAATTAAATGCCGGTCTTGTATCTCTAATTTCACCAAAATTTTTATTTTGAATTCTCGTCATAAGATTGAATTCAAAATTATCCGGGGCTTCAATCTTGGGAAGCGTTTTTAAATCTGAAACAAGTTTGGAAAATTTTTCTTCTTCGTTTTTGTAAAATTCGCTCATAAGCTACTCTTTATAAATGTTCTTAAGTAGTTTCTGTAATTGTATTCTTCCCCTATTAATCCTCGATTTAACAGTACCAATTGCTAAGCCGGTTATTTCCGAAATCTCTTCGTAAGAAAGATCTTGAATATCCCTCAAGATTACAACTTCTCTATAGACCGGTTTGACTTTTAACAGAGCTTTCTGAATAATTTCATTTCTGATCTCACCGTCTGCAGCTCTATCGGGTGAAAGAAACATTTTATCTTCAATTTGAGGAGATTTTTCATCATCAGAATTATCAATTGAAAATATCACCCTTCGTTTTCTTCTCTTGAGTTCATTCTTAGCCAGATTAGCAGCTATTGTATAAATCCAAGTCGAAAATTTTGCAAAAGAACGATATGAATCTTTGTTAAGGTAAAACTTGATCATGGTTTCTTGTACCACATCAGTACAAACATCCCGATCGCCAACGAATCTGTAAACAAAATTCATAAGAGGATCTTTGTAGCGCTTCACCAATATTTCATATGCCTCGAGCGTGTTTTCATCCTGATAAACCTTAATCAGTTCTTCATCACTCAAATCGGAAAGGCGTTTAGTCAAAATGTTCTACCTATAAATGGTTAAAAAAGTTTCAATTTTTGCGAGCAATTTTACCCATATAATGGTTGAATTGCAATGAACTCAATAGTCAAACGGTGAAGAAGCAATCTCACCCAAAATTTCAGCAATAAGAATTTGGAGAACTGTTTTCTTATCGGCACCGGTAGTTTTTATAGCCATATCCGCATTTAGCAATGCTTTGGAAGCATTATGAAGCCGGTCGTCAGTCATAAAAAAAGTGGCTTTTTTGCAATTCAAATAATAATAATAGCTAACTCCGGCTAATCTGGCTCCTTCATTTTCACCAATCCTCTGGCGCGATAAATCCAAGACTTGAGCTACCGTCATGATAAACTTTGCTACCATATTTACAATAAAAACTATCTCCACACCGGAATCTATGAGATTATAACCAATTTCAAGAGATTTTGCTTTATCCCCAGAGCCCAATACTCCCAGAAAATCAAAAATCGTATATTCTTTTGTAGGCGATGACAGCTTAATCAGTTCTTCAATTGTAAGAATTTTTCCCGACTGAGAGTAGTCCAAGAATTTTTGAAGTTGCATTTCAAGAAGAGCTCTATTCTCTCCCACGACTTCAATAACGGCTTTAGCATGATCAACCGGTAAATCCAAATTTTTCTTTTTAGCAATTTGAACAAACCAATTTGTAAGTTCATTGCCGGAAACGGGTTTAGCTTCAAAAAAATATTTTCTATCAATAAGAAGATTATACGGCTCCTTCGTACCATCGCTTACTGTTCCGTTTTGGATTAGAACGAGAACAGTAAAAGAAGCCGGACTTTTAACATATGCGCTTAAACTCTTTTTGTCATTCAGCTTTTCAAAGTTTTTGAGTACTATAAGTTTCTTCTCTCCGCCAAAAGGAAACGAAAGAGCCTGATCTAATATTTGAGACAGGTCAATAGACTTTTCTCCGGAAAAAATTTCTTTATCAAAATCGGAACCTAATAATGGAGAGACTGCATTCTCAATGGCCTCAAGTGCTTGTTCTATGGAATAGCTGTCTTCGCCGCACAAAAAATATATCGGCAACAAAGTTTCCTTTGTTAGAAATTTAGTAATCTGAGATAGCTGCTGAAAAGCTTGTTTAGCCATATTAAAAGTAATTCTCTACCTTATTCTTTTTTCAATAATGATTTTTTGGATAATTATTGGTTTGACTGGTTTTTCCATTCTGTCAGTTTCCACAATACCAATTTCCCGGACAACTTCCATACCTTCAACAACTTTACCAAAAAGTGTGTGCTTACCATCCAGCCACGGAGTTGCAACTGTTGTAATAAAAAACTGGCTAGTATTTGTGTGCGGGCCCCGGTTAGCCATAGAAATTGTTCCCGGGGTGTTATGCTTTAATGAAATCGTACATTCATCTTCAAATTCTTTACCAAAATAACTTCTTCCTCCTGAACCAGTAGCAGTGGAATCTCCAGTCTGGATCATAAAATTTTTCACAACTCTGTGAAAGGTAAGCTTGTTATAATACCCTTGAAGCGACAGTCCAATAAAGTTTTCAACTGCTTTGGGTGCTTCTGCTGGATACATTTCAAATGTAATATTACCATGATTAGTAAATATTATTGCAACGAGTTGTTCTCTATTCTGCAGTTGGATCACCTCAGAAATTTTCTTCCCTGCTCTAATTTCTTTTTCAACATCAACAGTTTTGTATTGATCACCGCATGCAGAAAAAAAGAGAACAGCTGATAAAATCCAAATTAATCTGAACCACATAAGATCACCTATTGGCTTATGATTCCATTAGCTAATAAAACAATAATAATTATCCCAACAATAATTCTGTAGACGATAAACAGCATCATTGATTTTGTCTTTAGGTATCTCAACAGAAATTCAATTGAAATATAACCCACAACCGATGAAACAACTGTAGCTATTATTAATGCTACAAAGCCAGTCTGATCAATGTATTTTGTTGCCTGATAAAACTGTAGAAGACCGCTTGCCGCAACCGCCGGAATGCTCATCAAAAAAGAAAATCTAGCCGCGGTTTCTCTATTTAAGCCAAGGAATAAGCCGGCCGTAATTGTTGTTCCAGAACGGGAAGAACCCGGTATTAGAGCGAAAGCCTGGGCAACCCCTATAAGCAAAGCATCAACCCAATTAATGTTTTCATTTTTACGATTTAATTTACCAATTCGTTCGGCAAAAGCTAAAATCAAAGCAAGTACTATCAAACTGACTGCAATTACATAAAGATTTTTTGTAAAAACTCCTTCAATAATGTCCTTGAAACCAAGACCGATAACAACTACTGGTATTGTTGCAATTACAAGATACCAGCCCATCTTAGAGTGTAGCGACTGATCTTTGAATTTTACTTTATTAAACCAATTGTCCCGCAGAAAATCCCGAATAATTGAGATAATATCCCGCCAGAAATAAACGAAAACAGCGAGCAATGTTCCCAGCTGAATCACAGCTATAAACGAGGTCCACCTCTGCGGATTCTGATCCGAAATTAAGTTCATTAATTTTCCGGCAACTGTAAGATGACCAGTACTGCTGATTGGTAAAAATTCGGTCAATCCTTGGATTATCCCCAATACAATGGCTTCGACTAAATTCACTAAAGTCTCCTAAAAAGTAAAAGTAACACCTAAATAAATTCCAAAAGAAACTGAATTAAGGTTTAGCTTATCCCCGGTCGATCTGTTAATAATGTATTGATCTCCATTTACAACATCCCCAGTTGCGTCATATCTAATATTGCCGCCTATCAATGCATAAAAATGATCTGCAAGCATTGTGTTTCCTTCAGCTTTAGCAAGCAGACCAAATCCACTTGCAGTATATTTTGTATCAGCCATAATTCTTTCATTAAGCGCAACAGCACGGTAACCTAATCCACCGCCAAATTTAAATTGATAACCGGCCCCCGGAACTATGTAATAAGCTATTAAAGATGGACGGTGAACACTGTAGGATATTTCATAAAGTCCGCCTACTCCGTTGTACGAATCCAATTGCAAATTATATTCTAATCCAACAGCAAACGATTTGGAAAGCTTATAATCAACTTCAGCTGTAAATGAAACAGCGTTTTTAAAAGATGATATTTGATTGTTCGGTGTACTAAAATTCATATTGATATAATCTTTATAGACCGGCATAGATTTAAAATCCAATCCCATAGAAGCGCTAACATCCCATTGAGCAAATAACTTTACCGAACTTATAAGCAGTAACCCGAGCAGAAATTTATTTTTCATTTAGATTCCATATTAGATGATTTAAGAACTGAAATAAATGTTTCTTTTGGCAACCCTTGTTTTGTACGCTGCAAATTGAGGTAGAAAAGAATTAAAACAGATGAAACAATGAAAGCTACATAACTTATAAAGTGTGTAAGAATTGCATAAGCCCCGCTGCTATCGGCATCAAAACCATAAACTTTTGTGAGAACAAAAATTGCTAAAACATGATAAGAGCCAAGTCCACCCGGAGTTGGAATTAGCGAACCAAAAGAGCTAATTGTCATTACAATCCAGGCCGCAGCAAAATTAACATCGGCCGCGTCATGCATATCGAGCATGAAAAATCCAACATATGTATTTAGCGCGTATAAAATCATGATGGCCAATGAACCTAAAAGAATTCCAATTACTTGCCGCCAATTTTTAATGCTGGAAAATCCTTCAATTAGAGTTTCGAAAAGAGATTTTAGTTTTTCAGAAAACTTTATGCTAATCTTAGCAGAAAGCTTAACAAGTATTGAAGCGAATCCCTTTTGGAATTTAACAAGCAGCAGAACTATAATTACAGCGAAGAAAATTAATCCAAACCCAGTAACCAACAATGTCTTAAGCCAAGGTATTTCTTCATATAAATTTCCGGAATAAACTGAAACGCTAACCAAAGAAGCAAATGCAAAAAATGTAACATCAATAATTCGTTCTACCACGATAGTGCCAATTACTGTAGTTCTTGAAATATTTTCCCACTTACCCAAAAATAAGCCGCGATACACTTCACCCAATCTTGGAATTATGCAGCTAACACCATAACTAACCATTACTGAACCGAAAAGATGATTTTTAGAAATATCCGGTTTAACAGAATCAAGCATAAATTTCCATCTCCACGCCCGGGCATAGTGTGATGCGTAAAAAACAATCAGATATAAAAAGATTGCAAAAAAAGAAGTGTTGCGAATGATGGAAAAAGCGCGGCTAAGATCAACTTTCTGAAATGCAATATATAGAAACAGTAAACTGACTGCCACAGTTAATAGAACTCCCAAAAGCTTAACAGAGGAGCTGTTATTTGATCTAGCGGAGGTCAATAACTTTCGTCCCCTTGGGAGCGTTATATGTAAAAACCTGGTCGGCTAATTCCTGATTAACTTTTACATCGCTAAAAGCAAAAGAATATTTCATATCGCCAACATCTACTAATTCCATTTTAGAGATAAGATTATCAAGACTCTTCCAAATTCGAACAAGTTTGAATTGTAAATCATTATCCTTTGGAACAAGTTCTAAGACAAATTCTGAGTTGTTAGCCGGATCTTTTACCATTTTTGATCTGCATAGAGGTGGATAATCAAAAATGAATTTTTCCAACGAGAAGGATGTAGGATCATCATTTAGATAGCTTATGACAACCCGATTAAATTTTTTATCGTAATTCCAGATGGTTTGGCCATTGGAAACTATAGTTTGATTTTTCAGCTCAACTACAAATTTATTCTTTCTTTTATAAGAAAATTTTCCGCTAACCTTTCCTTGCTCGTTGCCAGACGACGCGAATAAACTTTGCGAAAAATCAGCTGTAAAGTTTTCGATTGAGTTAAACTTATTCTGGATTTTTTTAATTGTTTCTTTTGCCGATTGAGCATTCAGCAAAACAATCGAAAGAAAAAAAATAAACACTATCCTTGTTTTCATTTATAATGATCTCAAAATAGTTTCTAATTGTTCTTCACTTTCTACAATTACTTCGCGGGCTTTGCTCCCTTCTGAAGGACCGACAACACCGGCTTCCTCCAGCTGATCTACAATTCTTGCCGCTCTCGAGTATCCAAGCTTTAACCGGCGCTGAAGAAGAGAAACTGAACCTTGCTGATGACGCACAATGACTCTTGCTGCTTCTTCGAACATCGGATCTAAATCAGCAAGAAAACCACCGGCGGTTTCTTTTTTCTTTTCATACAACGATGGCAAAAAGTAACGTTTAGAATATCCTTTCTGAACGTAAATGAAATTTGTAATCTTTTCGACTTCATCTGTAGATATAAACGCGTTTTGAACACGAATGGGTTTCGGCAATCCGGGCGGTAAAAACAACATATCGCCGGCGCCTAGCAATTGCTCGGCTCCGTTCATATCCAAAATTGTTCTTGAGTCTATCTTGGATGCAACTTGATAAGCAGCGCGCGCACTAAAATTAGCTTTGATAACACCGGTTATAACATTCACTGATGGGCGTTGTGTAGCAAGAATTAAATGGATTCCAACCGCACGAGCTAGTTGAGCTAAACGCGCAATCGGCTCTTCTACTTCTTTTCCGGAAGTGATCATTAAATCTGCTAACTCATCTATAACAACAACAATGTAAGGCATCTTGTGATGTTTCATCTCGTCAGTGTCTTTCAAACGAGTTTTGGGATTAGCCATCTTCGTATTGTAATCAACAATATTTCTTACACCTGCTTTAGCAAGTTTATCGTAGCGCTTCTCCATTTCATATTCAACAGCTTTAAGAGCAAGAAGTGCGTACTGGGGATTGGTAATAATTTCTTCTTCAAGGTCAGGCGAAACAGCTAAGAAATGCTTATTAAGTTTTTTGTAGAATGAAAGCTCAATTTTCTTCGGATCGACAATAACAAATTTCACATCTGAAGGATGCTTTGCGTAAAGCAAACTGCAGAGGACCATATTAATACCAACACTCTTTCCGGAACCGGTAGCACCAGCAATTAACATATGAGGCATCTTTGCCAAATCAGTAATATATACATCGCCCGAGATTGTCTTTCCGAAAGCTAAAGGAAGTTCAGCTTTGGAATCTTTTAATTTGGAAAGTACAGAGCGTGCTCTAACCATAATTGCTTTAGCATTTGGGATTTCAACTCCAATAGCACTTTTGCCCGGGATTGGAGCGATAATTCTAATGCCGCGTGCAGCTAATGCCAAAGCAATATCATTTTCAAGAGAAACTATTCTGCTAATCTTTACACCCGGCGCCGGAACAATCTCATACAGCGTTACAACAGGTCCTGGAGTAACAGTTATATCTTCAATCAAAATATCGAATAGTGCCAATTTTTCTTTTAGCAATTCTGCATTTCGCTTCAATTCACTTTCTGCTACAACAATCTCTTCACCTTCTGGCTGAGAAAGCAGATCTAACTTTGGCGTTACATAATCAATTTGTTCCTCCCACTGATTAGGAAGCGAAGCCTCTGCGACTTTATCAATAATCGGATCGGAACCGTCATCTTCAACAGGAGCTTTCTTTTGCTCAGTTTTTTTCTTCGGAGTTTCAGCTGGCTTATTTAGATCAGCATCCAATACTTTTTCAGGCTGATCTTTCTTCACAATCGTAATTTTTGTTTCCGGCTCAGCAGGCGTTACTTCTTCTGCTTTTACTTCTTCATCAACTTTATTTTTGAACAATCGTTTCAGTTTTCCATCTTCGCGAAGATTTTTAATTTTATCTAAGTTCTCTTCAGTTTTAGGAATAACTTTTTCTTCCTTTTCGTCTGTCTCCTCTTCTTCATTCTTCAATAGTTTCTTCAGAAATTCAAGTATAGAGCCAAATTGAAAATCGAAAGCAACAATCAGTGTAATCAGAATTGCGGTTGATAAAACAATAATGCTTCCTAGGCCGCCAAGCAACCTTCCAATCAAGGTTCCGAGAAACAAACCAATTTTGCCGGAAAGTTCATACACATCCGAGAACAATGCTATTTCCGGGACAGATTGAAGCATCCCGAAAAATGTTGTAATTAAAACCGTGATGATTATTAAAAAATTGGATATGTAAAGAGGAAGACGAAACGCTTTTTCTTTCTTTAGAATTGTGTAACCCCAAATAAACATTATTACAGGAAAGATCAGAGAGAAATAGCCAAAGGTTGAGCGAATAAAAAAATGGGAAACATATGAGCCGAAAATTCCAAGCCAATTGTGAGTTGTAGCTGCGTTTTCCTTTAAATCGGGATTATCGCTTAACACTCCAAATTGATCTGCAAATTTATAAGAGAAGTAAGATTCATCGTAACGTGAGTACGATAGTATGCTCAGAAAAATCAGTAACGCAAACACAATTAAGAAAATCCCGAGAATTTTAGTTTTCTTCTCGGGAGAGACTACAAAAAAATTTTCTCCAATTGCCGGAGTCGGTTCTTTTGGTTTTACTTTTTTTGCCATCTTAAGAAGTTATAGTTTCAGGTTGAATTCCCGGTACATCAAGTTTCTTAAGTGAGCCGGATATAAAGTATGGAACAACATCTGTTGTACCGTAAAGAGAGCAGACTTTCAAATCGGGTCCGAAGCCATTTTCAACAAGCAATTTTCCATGTTCTGTTTCTTTAAGCATTTTCAGAATATTCTTAGCCAAAGATTTATTCAGAATCATACTTGCTCTACCGCCGTCGCCAATTTCAACTTCCGGATTTAGCAGTAGAATTTCGGAGACGAGTTTACCGGCACAGACTGTATCTTCCAAATTGAAATTACCGTTTGAGCCGGCGCAAAGAATTTCTACATCTTTATTAAGCTGTACCAAGTGTCTAGCAACAGCAGGCAAGTTGAGAAAGCAAGCAACAAACAAATTTTCGGAAAACTTAGCTTTTACAATGGCTTTCGATCCGTTGGTTGTGTAATGTATAATCGATTTACCATTAACAATTTCTGGAGTAAATTCAAGAGGTGAATTGCCAAGTACAAATCCTTCAATTTTTTTTGTGTTTCTTTCTCCGCATAATAATGTTTGACCGCTAAATGCATTACCGGAAACTTTCATTGCAAAATCTACAGTATTAACCGGTATTACTTCTTTTGCACCATTTGCTAACGCAGTGACAATAACAGTCGATGCGCGAAGAACATCAATTGCTACGGTCGTTTTCCCCGTAAAGTAAAGTTCATCTAAATGTTGATTGGAATAATGGACGTTTATTTTCATTTCTATTTCTTAACAAATGGTAGTTTAGTTATTTGTGCTTCAACTTCTTTTCCTCTGATGAGGAAGTTGATTTTGTTTCCTTCTTTGGCAAATTCAGCATCTACGTAACCAAGCGCAATTGCTTTATCCAAAATTGGACTGACAGTACCGCTTGTAATATGACCAACTTTATGACCGTCAACAGTTAAATCGTATCCGTGACGCGGAAAAGTTCTTTCATCAGAAACCAGTGCAACCAATTTTCTTCTTGGTCCCATTTCTTTAGTAGTGACTAAAACATTTTTCCCTATAAAAGAAGGCTTCTTCAGTTTAGTTATCCATCCAAGTCCAGCTTCAATCGGGTTTGTAGTTTGGTCTATATCATTTCCATACAAACAGAAACCCATTTCAAGACGCAATGAATCTCTAGCGCCTAAACCGACAGGCTGGATACCTAAATCTTTACCGGCTTCAAATATAGCATTCCATACTTTTTCCGCAACTGCCTCATCGCCTTTGAAGTACAACTCATAACCTAGTTCCCCAGTGTAACCGGTTCTAGAAAGAATCATTTCGACGCCGGTTACTGAAGCGTGGAAGAAATGGTAGTATTCCAAATCGAGAGATTTGTCGCAAATCTTTTGAAGCGTAGCTTTCGAATTTGGGCCTTGAACTGCCAGCAATGAAAATTCATCGCTCTCATTAACTAGTTCAACACCAAAAGAATTATTTTTGTTCATCCATGCAAAATCTTTATCAAGATTGGATGCATTTACAACAAGCATAAATTCTTTTTCGCTGATTCTGTAAACAAGCAAATCATCAACAATTCCACCGTCTTCGTAACACATAGCTGAATACTGAACACGTCCATCAGTTAATGTTGAGGCGTCGTTAACAGTAATATTATTTACAAAATCTAAAGCTCTTTCTCCGCGAACAAATACCTCGCCCATGTGAGAAACGTCGAACACTCCGACCGTAGCTCTAACAACTTTGTGTTCAGCAATAATTGATGAATATTGAATTGGCATTTTGTAACCGGCAAAGTCTACAATCTTTGCACCAAGCTTTTCATGAATCGAATAAAATGTTGTCTTTTTCATAATTCTTATTGGTTTAGTTTTTTCCAATCGCTCAAGAATTTATCAAGACCAATATCTGTGAGCGGATGTTTAAATAATTTGTCTATTACGTCGAAGGGCATTGTGCAGACATGAGCCCCCATCATTGCGGCATCAACAACATGCAGCGGATGGCGGACACTTGCTACAAGCACTTCTGTGGTGTATCCATAATTTTTGTAAATAGTAACTATCTGACGAATTAATTCCATTCCATTGGTACTGATATCGTCCAAGCGACCAACAAAAGGAGAAATATAAGTTGCACCTGCTTTAGCAGCCAGCAAAGCTTGCATAGGAGAAAAACACAATGTTACATTTGTTTTAATTCCCTTTCCGCTTAAAGTCTTTACAGCTTTAATTCCTTCTTTAATAAGAGGCACTTTGATAACAATATTTTTATGAATTTTGGAAAGTTCGTCAGCTTCTTTGAGAATTCCTTCGTAGTCAGTAGAAACAACTTCGGCGCTAATCGGTCCATCAACAATTGCAATAATTTCGTTGAGGAGTTCGAGAAAGTTCTTTCCCTCTTTGGCAACAAGTGAAGGATTAGTTGTAACACCGTCAAGAAGTCCCATTGCAGCGGCTTCTTTAATTTGAGCAATATTTGCCGTATCTATAAAAAATTTCATCTCAAATTCCCTTCTTTGATACGATAAAATTAATAAAAAATGCTTACAAATTTTTTCTACTTTGACTTAAAGTGAGTTTAGGCAACTTCATCCGTTATTTCTTCGCCGTTTTTCGTTGAAATAAAATGAAACTTAGATGGACTCACTCTTTCTTCCTCAACCAGCTTAATTCTTACAAAGTATTTTAGCTGGAGTCTGTTTATTCTTGAAATAAATCCCATTCTCATCTTTTCGCCGAGTGAAGGATGCACACGCAAAGTAAGCGATTTAACTTTTCCTTGAATTCTATAACGCTTTAACCAACGTTCAATCTCGTGAATCAAATTTGATTTCTTGGTCTGTAAGCCGGTACCTTGGCAATAAGGACAAACTTCATTCATTGACTGAATAATGTTTTCGCGAACGCGCTCGCGAGTAATTTGCATCAAACCGAATTCAGTCATCGGAAGCAGAGCAGTTTTTGCTCTATCCTTCTTAAACTCTTTCTTCAGCTCATCATAAATCTTCTTACGGTTTTTTTCATCTTCTAGATCAATGAAATCGACAACAATTAGACCGCCAATATCACGAAGACGTAATTGTCGTGCAATTTCGCGCGAGGCTTCTAAATCTGTTTTAAGAGAATTTAATTCTTGCTCTTTCTTTGCAGCATAGCGTCCACTATTTACATCTATTACAACCATAGCTTCAGTGTGGTCAATAACAATATGCCCGCCGGCTGGTAAAGGAACTTTGCGTCCCATCAAGGATTTTATTTGTTCATCGATGCGGAATGTTTCAAAAATCGGCGCATCACCTTTATATAGTTCAATCCGCTCCATCAAAGCCGGCTGTATGAACTGTAGATAATTTCTAATTTCCTTCCAAAGCTTTTTGGAATCGACAAAAACTTTTGAAACATCCGGAGTAAACAAATCTCTGATAACAGAAATTGTTGTACTTAAATCTTTGTACAATACTGCAGGCGGTTCAACTTTTTTAGCTTCAGCCTGAATGTCTTGCCAAATTTTAACAAGATACTTCAAATCGCCGCTAAGCGATTCATCGCTCTGATCTTTTGCAGCAGTGCGAATAATCAATCCGCAATCGCGAGGCAAAATGCCGCGGGCTATCCTTCTTAATCTCTTTCTTTCGCGAAAATCTACAATCTTCTTGGAAACACCAATTTTGTTATCCAAAGGAAGAAGTACACAAAATCTTCCGGGGATTGAAATAGAAGAGGTGACTCTAACGCCTTTATCCTTTACAGGTTCTTTGATAATCTGGATTAGAATATCTTCCCCTTTATGAAGGCGAGTTGTTGGTTTTTCTCTTTGCTCAAATTCTTTAACATGAACGGGCTTAGCAATTTCCAAAGTAGAATTAGGTGAAGATTCCTCTTTCACTTCTTTCTGTTCAGCTGGTGTTACTTCATCATCATCATCGTTGTCATCATCAAATATTCCTTGCAAAGCTTCTGTACGTTCTCCAATATCAGAAAAGTGGAGGAATGCATCATGCTTCATCCCAATATCTATAAATGCTGCGCGAATTCCGGGTAATACTCTGGCAACTCTGCCGTAATAAACATCGCCAACCATCCTTTGTTTTTCCGGATGATCGACAAAAAAATCGACCAAATTTCCATCTTCAGTAATCGCAACACGATTTTGTGAAGATGAAGAATTAATAATTATTTCTTTATTCATTGTAAAACCTTATTTGTCTTAACTCTGTGCCGAAGGTGTCTCTTCGGTCAGCCAGAAAAGAACTTTTTTCTTAAACCTATTTATTACATCTACCTTATCACTTTCGCCATACTCTCCGCTTATAATTTTAGCAGAGTGATCATTAATTAATTCGCGAAGTGAATCAAAATTTCTTAATCTAAAAACTTTTTCTAAAAGATAGTTTAATCCGGGATAGTCTTTTAGATACCAAACCGTTTGTTTCTTAGCTCTGTCAAGAGCTACTACTTCTCCAAACTCAAACTCTAAACTATTTATATGTTTTAGTAAAACTTCTGTTACAACTTTAATGTCCGGAATTCCCGGGTCAGTTCCCGTTTCTACAAATTTATTGTAGCGGGAGAAAATAAACGGATTACCAAGCGCACCGCGAGCAACCATAACGGAATCGCATCCGGTTTCATCAATCATCTTTTTGATGTCCTCTGGGAAAAACACAGAGCCGTTGCCTACAACCGGAATATTCACAGTCTCTTTAACTCTAGCTATCCAGCTCCAATCTGGTTCGGTTTCATATTTATCATTTCGAGCGCGTCCGTGTACAAAAACTAGAGAACCTCCACTGTCTTCAACAGCTTTGGCTGTATCAAAAATATTAATGTGACTTCTATCTTTCCC
>JBHEKZ010000402.1:0-2975 GCA_041859025.1 Melioribacteraceae bacterium
AGAAATTTTTTTGTTAGAGCGTATTGGCGATTTTTTCTGCAGAAAATATTCGGCTAATAATAAAATATCGCTGTTTCTCTCTCTCAATGGCGGTATAGTAAGTGTAATAACATTCAATCGAAAAAGTAAATCTCTACGGAAATTTTTCTTTTCAGCTTCTTCCATCAAATTCTTGTTTGTAGCGCCAATTACACGAACATTCGAACTAAGGTTTGAAACACCACCAATCCTTCTGAATTCGCCGTTTTCTAAGAATCTTAATAGTTTTGGTTGTAATGTAAGACTAAGCTCCCCGATCTCATCTAAAAATAAGGTACCGCCGTTAGCAATTTCTACTAGACCTTGCTTGGATGATTTCGCGTCTGTAAAGGCTCCCTTCTCATAGCCAAACAATTCACTTTCTATCAATTGATCCGGAAGAGAAGCACAGTTTATGGCAACAAATGGCTTATCTGCTCGGTTGGAGTTTTTGTGAATGAACTCGGCAAATAATTCTTTTCCGGTTCCTGTTTCTCCTTCAAGAAGAATGTTGGATTCTGATTTGGCTGCTCTTTCGGAGAGCTTGCAAACGTTTCTTATTGGTTCGCTTTCGCCAATTATTGTATTTGGCGGAGACTGGGTGATCTTTGATGAGAGGATTTTATTCTTGATTAGTAAATCTTTATGCTCTAGTGCTCTCTCGATAGTTATGCAGAGCTGACCAAATTCATACGGTTTTGTTATGAAATCGTAAGCGCCCTGCTTGATACAGTCAACAGCGGTGCGCATGTCGGACTTAGCTGTAAGAACAATTACTTGAAGAGAAGGGTGATTATCTTTAGCAAAACTAAGTACTTTCTCTCCATGCACTTCTCTCATTTCTAGGTCCAGGAGAAGAACATCGTAATAACGCTTTCTTAACATATCAATAGCATCTTTACCGTCGTAAACAGTATCAACAATGTAACCTTCGTTTACTAATTCTTCTTTAAGAAGATAACATAAGGTTTCGTCATCATCAGCTATAAGTATTCTGGAATCTTTCATAAATGGTAAATTTTACTTGTGTTTTAATATATGAAAAAAACTTTAGAATATATTCGATTATGAGGCTTTTTAACGAGAATGTGAGAAATAATCGAAATTAGCATGGATTTTTTGGATTTAAAGGTGAATCAATTTATATTTGAGGCCTCAAAAAATTGATTTTGGGCGCGTAGCTCAGTGGTAGAGCAACACCCTTTTAAGGTGAAGGTCGGTGGTTCGAGCCCACCCGCGCTCACAAAAAATGCTAAAACTAACAGTTTTAGCATTTTTTGTTTTAAAATATCGAATTACTGTAAGCTAGAATAACAGGCTTTTCTTAGTCCAATCCAAGTTTTTTAATTTTACTTTGCAGTATTGTCGGTTTCATTTTAAGCAATGCGGCAGCTCCTTCTGCTCCATAAATTTTGCCTTTAGTTTGTTTTAGCGCGCGCAGAATAATTTTTGCAGTTTCATTTTCAAATGATTGGATTGGTTCTTTTGAATTGTCATTTGTTTCTGTCGAGTTATAATTCTTTTCGAAGTGAAGATGCTCGGATTTTATAATTCCATCCTTACTCAGAATAACTGCTCTTTCAAGTGTGTTTTGCAATTCGCGTACATTGCCATGCCAGTAATTTTCCTTTAGATGATTAACCGCCTCAGAAGTAAGTATACTTTTTTTGCCGCCGAATTTACCAGATAATTTTTCTAGAAAATAATTTGAAAGTAATACAATATCTTCCTTTCTGTTTCGAAGAGGGGGTAGATTAATCGGGAATATATTCAACCTATAGAAAAGATCTTCTCTAAATTTTCCCTCCCGAACCTTGGCTTCCAAATCAACGTGTGTAGCGCACAAAATTCTAACATTAGCGTGAATTGTTTTCTCACTTCCTAACCTTTCAAAAGTTCCTTCTTGAATTGCTCTTAGAAGTTTCGGCTGAATTTCCAATGGCAGATCACCAATTTCATCTAAGAATAATGTTCCACCATCTGCAAGTTCAAATCTTCCTTTTCGGGAAGAAACAGCGCCGGTAAAGGCTCCTTTCTCGTGCCCAAATAATTCACTCTCCGCCAAGTTTAAATTTAGAGCTGAGCAGTTTAGTGTTATAAAAGGTTTCGATACTCTCTTGGATAATGTGTGGATTGCTTTTGCTGCTTGTTCTTTTCCAGTTCCGGTTTCGCCAAGTATCATTACATGAGACTCTGTAGGTGCTACCAGTTTTATTCTTTCAATAACTTGAAGCCATGCCGGAGATTTTCCAATTAATCCTTGCACAATTGAAGAAATATCTCCAACCAAAGAATTTCGTTCGAAGAGAAGAGTTTCATATTCATTTTGTAAAGAATCGTTTGCTATTGCCTGCGCTAATGCAAGCGCAATTAATTTAGATAGAGAATTGGCAACGTTAACTCTTTGAGGTGTAAACACATCACACTGGCTATGGTCTAGAGTCATCAATCCTAAAACTTTGTCATTCATCGTTAGTGGAGCCAGCATGCATGAATGACCGGTTGGAAGTGAAATAACACCTTCATACGTATCGTGGTGATTTTTGTCTTGCGTTTCTTCAACTAGCTTAACTTTTCCATTGTTCAAAACATTCAATAAATCGGGTCTTTCTTTTAAAGAGATTGCAAAGTTTTTCAATTCCTCAGATACCATTGGTCCGCTAGCATATCTAACGTGAAGACTTTCATCCGGATCTTTACTAAGAATTACTGCAAGTTCGTATGGAATAAACTCGTTGATTGCTTCGAGAACCAGCTCCATTGTTTTGGATGGAGAGAGAAACATAGAAGGCATATGGTTTATTTCTTGGACGTTCATAAATCACCGATATTTCGTTATCACCGACATTTCGATTTGAATATAACGATATATCGTGATACTTCAAATATTTAGCAGAAAAGTGGGAAAATTAAAGTAAAAATTGAAGGTTATCTATGGTACACTACTTGCCTTAAGT
>JBHEKZ010000428.1:0-3601 GCA_041859025.1 Melioribacteraceae bacterium
TTCGATTTCGTAAGGTCCGGTGGCTTGAACAACAGAACGCCAAGTAACAAAGGGACTCATAGAGCAGTATGCGCCGCCATCAGCCAGCAAATCAATTTTCATTGCATTGATTTTTCCACAATTACTGAAACCAACTTTGTATTTTAAAATATATGGATGGCGCTTATACGATTCCAAAATTGATTCATCGCGGGTGTAACGAATTTTTACCGGCCGATTTGTTTTTAGTGCCGCAACGGCTGCGCGTGCAGAAAGCATGCACATTGTATCATCCTTTCCGCCAAACGAACCGCCAAGCTGCGCTTGAATGATTTGCACTTTTTCATTCGGCAGGTTTAGTACAGAAGCAACAATTCTTCTTGCAGTAAATGGATTTTGAATAGACCCGATAACTTTCACAGCACCGGCTTCGAGAGGAACTGCAATTACAGCTTCCGGCTCAATGTATGCGTGCTCAATAGTTTGAGTTGTATAGGTTCGCTCCAAAATTTCATCACTTTCAGAGAATCCTTTTTCAACATTTCCTTTACGCAGCGGATGATGACATATTAAATTGCTTCCGAACTCCGGATGAATTAGCAAAGCATCTTCCTCAAGCGATTTTATCGGATCCGTAAGTGTAGGAAGCAAAGAATAATCAACTTTAATCTTTGCAATCAGTTCTCTTATTTCATTTTCATTTTCCCCGAGAATCATTGCAAGAACATCTCCCGGTGTTACAACTTTTTCATCACAGAAGATAGGCTGATCATTCTTGATCATTCCCATTTTCTTTGCGCCGGGGACATCTTTGGAAGTGATAATTGATTTAACTGCCGGGTCATTTTCAATTGCGGAAAAGTCTATTGCATTAATTTTTGCGTGCGTTTCCGGAATACGAAGCATTACCGAAAACAGCATCCCCTCAAACTTATAATCGTCTGCGAATTTTGCTTTGCCGGTTATTTTTTCTAGACCATCTTCTCTAACAAAAGATTTACCGACAACAGAATAATCTTTACTCATTCCTTTCTCTTAATAAACAAAAGTTAGAAGAACATTATTTTAATTTATTATACAGTCTTTCGCCTTGTACCGATATTTCATTTTTGATTAGGGCAGCATCGATATTCATATGCTGATAATCTTTCAGTAAGAATTTCCCTTTTTGAACAACACTGAAAATTCGAGATTCCAACATACCATAAATATAATGCCCCCAAAAATTTTCTTTATTCAATGGAGTTGGAGGAACATAGTCCCAGATAATGAAATCTGCACGGTCTTTTTCTGTTATCGTGGGATAATCTTCGAAATATTTCTTTGCAAAGGTGATATGATCGAAATATATTTTTTTAATTAACGCAAAAGATTTTTCAGTAGAGAGCCCTTGATCTCTAGACACCAAAAAAAGGCGTTTCAATGATTGCGCAATATTGGAATTCATTCCATCGGTTCCCGCAAGCAGAGGGATTAAGTCTGGAATCTTAGAAAACTTTGGAAGCCCTACTGAGTTATTCATATTCGAATCCAAACAAAATGCAATCGCGCTTTCTGCCTCTAGTATTTTTAGATAATCTTTTTGCTGCAAATGAACGCCGTGAACTAGAATACTCCTATCGTTCATCAGCTTATATTTCTTAAGTCTATTAACGGGAAGCGCTCCGGCGTAACTCACACTAAGATTATTATCACTCTCATCTTCAGCAACATGAATATGAATTCCCCAATCTTTTTTCAATACTCTTTTCGCTTCAAGCAATGTTTCGTTTGAAAGAGTAAAGGAAGCATGGAGGCCAAGCATAGACTTGAAATCATCATTCACTACATTTTTGAATGATACGTTTTCAGCTAACCCGGCAATCGCATCATCCGAACTATTTCTGTCGGTAGTTTCAAAACAAAGAACTCCGCGGAGCTGATGCTCGGCAAGCACCTTTTTGATTGCATCCAAACTGCCGTTAATTTCGCATTGCGACGAATGATGATCGAATAAATATGTAACACCATTCTGAATCGAATCGAGCGCGGCATAGTGAGCCGATGCTTTTATCATGTCAATATCTAGCACGCGGTCAAGTTTCCACCAAAGATTTTTCAGAACATTTTGGAATGAATCAAATTTTCCGCTTAACGGCAACCCTTTGGCTAAACGGGAGTAAATGTGATCATGAAAATTCACTTGCGGAATTGTTACAACTCTGCCGATAGCATTATATGAATCCTTACCAACTTTAGCGGGGTTCTTTTGATATGAAGCAAAATTCTTTGGCCGGAGTTTAGTTATCACTCCGTTTGTTACAAGCAGATCGCCGAAGAATGGGATTATTTCTGAATCAACTACGGAACAAATCCAAGCATTTTCGATAGTAAGATTATTTTTCATCGCTTACTCCTTTCATACTTCTGAATGTTTCCGTTAATTTCAATTTATTTACCATAATACAATTTCACTTTACAAACCAACTTTGCCATTAAACTCTTCAATCAGCTTATCCCATTCTGAAACAACAGAGAATCTTTCATTCCAATAATTTTCATCATACCACTGCGCGTTCAGCTCCTCAACAGTTTTGCCTTGCTGCTCTACCCAAGTAAAATACTTAAGATTGTGAATGCGCTTTTTATCTTGATAACTAAGCTCAGCAAAATTATCTGTTGTTTGCCGCTTCAAAACGGAATACCAGTCTTTATCTGCTTGATGTTCGGAATATTTTCCCCATGTCTGATTCATTTCTTCCAAACGAGAACCGTACAGTTCTACAGAATCGGTAAAGATTGTAAAAATTATATCGTTCTCATTCATTTCATAATATTTAGCCAGTTTAATTGCGCTTATCATGTTACTTATTCCAGAGATGCCAAGCCAAGGAAGTTTGGCAATTGTGTCTTCGCTTACACCAAGCCGACTCAAATATTTTTGTCCTTCGACATCATTGAATAAACGCAATATTCTTAATGGATCCTCATCGTCAATCGCTACTACCGCGTCAGTGTTCTTCACGTTATGAACCCAAGGGACGTGTTTATCGCCAATGCCTTCTATGCGATGAGCGCCGTAACCGTTTGATAAAAGTGTCGGACACTGCAAAGCTTCCGAAGCAGCTACTTTTATAAGTGGAGAAATCTCGCGCAGATAATCTCCCGCGCCAATTGTTCCGGCAGAACCGGTTGCGCTTACATATCCGCTTAAACGCTGGTTTTCCTTTTTAATCTTATTGAAAAGCGTTTCCATAGTAAAGCCGGTTATTTCGTAATGCCAAATTGGATTTCCCATTTGATCAAACTGATTAAAGATCAAATACTGATCGCTAGTAGCTTCTAGTTCATGGCACTTGTCATAAATTTCTTTAACGTTGCTTTCACAGCCGTAAGTAGCATAAATTTCTGCGCCCATATTTTTTAACCAATCAAATCTTTCTTTACTCATTTCTTCCGGAAGAATTGCTACACCGTCAACGGCAAGTAAACGTGAATTGAAAATTCCACCCCGGCAGTAATTTCCGGTTGAAGGCCATACTGCTTTGTGATACTCCGGATTGAATCTGCCGGTAACCATATATGGAGCTAAACAACCATAAGTTGCTCCAACTTTATGAGCACCGGTTGGAAAAAATTTTCC
>JBHEKZ010000087.1:0-7540 GCA_041859025.1 Melioribacteraceae bacterium
CGCAAAAAGTTGATACTTTAAAAGAAGCTGAAATTGCACACGAGGTTTTTGGCAAGGATTCCAAATTTGATCCAAATACTGACCCACTAATCAGATCTTACATTAGTAACCTTAGAAAAAAACTTGAACATTATTATCTAACAACTAATGATGAAATCGAGTACAAAATTGAAATTCCAAAAGGGCATTATTTAGTAAAATATTCGCCGAATGAAAAATACTCTCCAACAAAACAAAGTCGTGTTCAATTAAATTATATATACATTGGCATCATCCTATTATTGGCAATCGCATTTATATGGAGAGAATTGGGAAGACAAGATTATTCTGTGAAAGGCGGTTCTTATGCAGAACATCCGGTTTGGAAAGAATTCTTACAAAGCAACAGTCTTCCAACAATTATTGTATTAGGCGACTATTTAGTACTTTCTGAAAAGGGGAAAACCGATGGCAGAACATTTTTACGTGTACCTCAGATAAATAATGAAAAGACATTAAATGATTCAATAAAGTTAGCCCCCGGCAAATATGGTAATTATGAGATTGCTGAAGTAACATTTGTAGGTGCAGGTGCTGCTATGGGATTACCCCAGATATTGAATGTTTTTAATAGCGCAAATAAAAATGTTCTTGTGAAATTATCTAACGAACTTACTTGGGCAGATTTTCAGAAGAATAATATTGTTTATTTGGGAACATTAAAATCCCTTTATAAACTGGATACTCTTTTCTCAAGATCAAATATTAGATATAGTCTTGAACCTAATACGCTTAAATTGGTTGACGGCAAGAACAAAAGTCAAAAACAATTTACCTTAAATTGGCACGGAGGTAATTATGAAAAGAATTACAGTGTAATACTAAAGTTGATGATTTCGAATAAGAATACTGTTTTGTTTCTTACTGGATTCAGTGAAGTAAGCGTAATGGATGCGGTCAAGTCAACTACCGAACAGAATTTCCTATCCAGAATAAGTTCTTTTTCAAAATCCGAAGTAACTGAAAGTCCTTTATCATTTGAAATGATTTCAGAAACTGAGGGTGTTAGGTACTCAGTTTTCAAATCGAAAATTAAACATTTCTCACCAATCGAAAATTCAAAGTATTGGAATTAATCTTCTATTGCCAAATACGTGCCTTTGAAATCTTGGTTTCTAGCTTCAATTACTCCCTTCTCAAAGGGAATGTGCTTAAAAACAATTTGCGCTTTGCCATTAGCTAATTCGATCACACAACTTCCCGAAGGTGTTCCGGTGTTTTCTATAAAATGTCCACCACTAAGCGCAGAGAAATAAACTCGATCATTAAAATCAATACAGTGATTACCATTTTTATCCACTGCAAATGCGGTTATTAGATAATTACCATTTGCCATTCTGCTTTTTTCAAGTATCAGATTTTCCGGTTTATCGTTTTTCTTGGATGTATAATTAATTTGTAGAATATCTTCTGCAGTAATTTTGCCATTATCAATTCCAATAGCTTTAATTTGATTATCACCAATTACAAAATCCACATACCAGTTCAATCCACTTGCCGGAAATTTTTTAGTATCTCTAGTTTTCTTCCCTTGAGAAATTTCATTAACAAATAACTCCACCTCGCTACAATTACTAAACACGTTTACTTCTTTTTTTTCATCTTGGGCACCATATCTTTCTAGCCATGTATGCGATTCTATATAACAAAACTTTGGATTCGTGGCCCAGTAGCTTTTAAAAACATAATAAGCGTCTTTCGGATTGTTATTCATATCAAGCAATCCTTTTTGGTTTACATATGGAATGGGATTTTCAGGGCGAAGTGGAGTTGTAAAATCTCTAAATATCCATTGCGCAGAACCCGGGAACCAATCAAGATTTTCATTAACATGTAAGTACCAATCGAACAAATCCACTATGTAGCTTTCGCTCCAATCTCCAATATTGGCAATACTGCTTGTTCTAATCTTATTAATCGGTTCATCGCCTCCGGTAGTGTTAACTTTTCCCTCACCATCAATTGGAGTTTCTGAATGACGACCAACATGACTATCTCCTCCATACTCGGCATGAAATAATCTCTTATTTGTATCACGTGCTTTTGTAATAGACTTCTCGTAATTTTTATATACATCCGAATACCAGCCCGACCATATCGAAGGAGAATAAACATCAACAATATCTTGAGCTGCCGGGAATTTTCTTGTAGCGGTAAGTCTGTAGGGATCCATTTTTTTAGCTAAAGCATGAAGCGTTAAAGCAAAACTTTTTAATGAATCTGCGTTATCACCTCCATGAAAATCCGGCAACCAATCACTTTCATTTCCTATAGACCAGATAGTTATAGAAGGATGATTATAATTTTGTTCTATCATTTCTTTGAAAATATTTTTTGTATTCTCTTGCCATTCTTTTTGCCCTACCCCACCGCGACACCAAGGATTTTCATCCCAAACTAGCAAGCCAAGTTCGTCGCAAGCACGGTAAACTTCAGGCGCCTGTGGATAATGTGCAAGACGTACAAAATTGGCTCCCATTTCTTTAATCATTTTAATATCATTTCTATGAATGCTGTCTGGGAGAGCATTTCCGTAACCAGATAATTCCTCGTGGCGATGTGTACCGCGAAGAAGTAATCGCTCTCCGTTCAGATAAAAGGCACCATGCTCTTTGAATTCGAACCAGCGATATCCAATGCTGTCGGATATTTTATCTATCATTTTCCCATCGGCATATAAGTAGACTTCCACTGAATAGAGATAGGGAGAAATTGGTGACCAAAGATGTGGGTTTTTAACTTGTGGGAATTCAAAGTCTACTATAGCATCACCGGTCAAAATTTCAGCCTTAACACTTTTGCTTGCAACCGTCATACCGTCTTTATCTTTAATAAATGCTTCGACTTTGGCTTTTTTATTTTCAATCGAACTATTAATAGTGAGTTGAATTTTAGTAGTAGCAGATGTTGACGAAACTTTTGGAGTCTGTACTAATAATTTTTCCAAGTGAGTCTTCGGTAAAATATTTAGCCAGACATTTCTTGAAATACCACCATATACTACAAAATCTGATTTTTGCGAAGGAACAATATTTGGATCAAAAGAATTATCAGCTTTTACATGAATTGTGTTTGTCTCGCCTTTTTTAACATGATTTGTAATATCCACATCAAAGCCGACAAAGCCACCAACATGCCCGCCAACTTTGCTGCCATTCATAAAAACTTCACTCCGGTTATTAACTCCTTCAAAATGCAGTTTATAAGTAAGATCTGAAGTTGTTGTAGGAATGAATATTTTTTTTTCATACCAACTGATATTTCTTCTATAACCGGGAGTCTGATCTAAAGCATCGCTTTTATTCCAAGTATGCGGAAGATTTATCTTTTTCCATTCCAAAGCGGATTGATATAGATTTTTAATTTCTGCAATGCCATCTTCCAAATAAAACCAGTTATCATTTATAAGATAGCTTTCTCTACCGGTTCTATCTTTTATGAATTTTTCTTTATTAGATAAATCCCAATTTTTCTTTAAGCATTCTATAAAATAAAAATCACCGGCCGGATATGATTCATCAATTCCCCAACCCTTTGCATAATTGTAAACTGTATGTAAAAGAATTCCTTCTTCAATTTCTCTTTTACTCTTCGTAAAAACGTAATCCTTCGATAGTGATTCGGTGATTCGAATTGCCAAGTCAAGGTATTCTTGATAATCGTTTTTGGAATCCGATAATTCGGAAAGAAGAAACATTCCAGAAGCTGCAATTGCTGCAGCCGAAGCATCTCTCACAACAGAATCGGCTTTCAAGTCCAAATCCCAGCGAGGGATATAATCGTCTGGCAGATTCTTAAGGAAATAAGCAGCCATATTTTTCGAAATGTTGAAAAACCTCTCATCCCTTGTATATTTATAAGCAATTGCAAAACCATAAATTCCCCAAGCCTCACCGCGAGCCCAAGTTGACTCATCCGAAAAACCTTGATGTGTTCTTTTCTTTATCACTTTACCAGTAAGCGGATCAAATTCTACAACATGATGCGATGAGTAATTGCTTCGCACATGTTCATTCATACAAACAATCGCATGTTTATATGCAATATCGTAAAGTGTATAATCGCCCGTTTCTTTTGCAGCCCAAAATAGAAGTTCTAGATTCATCATTGTATCGATAATCATCAATCCTTCACGGTCAGATGTCCCGAGTTTTCCCCAAGCACGTAAAAAGTTTCCCTTGGTATTATATCTTTTGGCTAAAGTACGAGCGGCTTCAATTGCAGCATCTTTATATTTTTGTTCTTTTGTATGCAGGTAAGCTTTAACGCATGAGTTTAGGAAAATAAAACCAAGATCGTGAGTGTTATCAAGCGAAGCATACTTTATAAGATTATCCGCATGTGTTAAAGCCCTTTTTTTAAATTCTAGGTTGCCGGTAATATCAAACAAGTACCAAAGTTCACCGGAGGTGAATCCCGCAAACCAATTTGGTTTTTCACCCACTTTCCATTTACCACCTACAGTATATTCCAGGAATTTTCCATTTATGATATTATCTTTCTTTATTAGTTGATCGCCAATTATCTTGTATAAATTTTGTCCGGAGGCTTGATTCCCGATCAAAAGAAAAACAATAAAGAGAATACTTCTTTTCATAAACGACCTACTCGTATTTGTACTTGTTTAATAGTTTCAATCAACCCAAAGGATAGGCTGGCGAATCGGAAAATTTCTTATAATTTCTTCATTGTCCGGATCGGCATTTAATGTTTTCCATAACTCAATAAACTTCTTCTCATTGTAGGCTAATCCGCCAAATAAAAGTGCCGGCTGACGTACTGGATAGTATTCGAAGAACATAACGTCTTGCTTGTAGGGCCAAGAAGATTTTACTGAGATGAATGGAAACATAAATTCAATAGCTTTTTCAATATTTCTTCCATCCGGCAGGCTGTATTTCCAAAGGTTTTCTTTTTCTGTTGAGAGTATTTGGCATATAGTTGCCATCGCATCAAGATTAAACAAAGAATAGTTGTATGGCTTTGTTCTGCTTAATTCTAGTGGAAAGCTCCCATCTTGCGCCATTTGGTTTGGCAACAAAATTTCTTTGAACCGTTTTCTACAAAATTCCATTTTGTCTTCGTCGTCTACTAATTGCGAAAAAGCAGCAACTTGCATTACCCAGCAGGTTCCATGATTATTTTTCGCGTTCATTTCATCTAATCCATATTTATGTGTAGTCATCCAATCAAGAAAATCTTTGAACCACTTTTTGATTATTATCAATTCACTCTTTTTTATAAGGTTAGCTTCTCCAAGAATTTTTATTGAGCGGGCTACTTCAATAAAATGGATCGCATCGATTATTCCAATTCCTCTACCTGTAAACCTTCCTTTGATTGCTTGCGCGTATAGTAAATGAGGATTCATTCTTGTTTCCGGATTAACAAACCAAGCAATGAAGTGTTCGATTGCTTTACCAGCAAATTTCTTCTGATGAGTAATTTTATAAGCAGCAGTTAATGCAGCAGATTGAATACTGAACCTTATCATTGCTCTTCTGTGTGCAACAAAATTATCGGGATTTGTCATTCCATCTTTTTGAATGTATGGTACATCGGGATTTGCCGGATCGGGCCACCAATAATCACCTTCAGAAAAGAAATCATGTTTGCCACCAGCACTACGTGGCGAAGAGAATGAAGTTATTGTAACCGGTTCTTCTCTCAGATACTTTTCAGCTGCGGATATAACTCTTTCCCTATCATGCTCTAATAAGTTAACCCCAATCAAGTTGCTTTTATTGCTTTGAGAAAAAATTAGGTTAAGAGAAGAGATAAACACGAATGTCAACAAATAAAACGCTCTGGGTATATTCATATTTTTCGACTTTTCAAAGTCACTCCACTTCACTTTGAATTAACATGCCGAAACTCTTAAAAGAGTTCCGGCATAATTAGAAATCACTTTATTTTATCAAAATCATTTTCTTTGTTGAAACAAAACCATTTGCTTGTAGTTTGTAGAAATATATTCCAGAGCTCAATTGCGAATTTGTAATACTAAATTGTGCATTGTGTGTTCCAGCCTGCTGAAATTCATTCACTAATGTCGAGACTTCATTTCCGAGTACATCGTACACTTTTAGGGAAACCATTCCGCCAGCAGACAATTGATAACTGATTACTGTGCTTGGGTTGAATGGGTTAGGATAGTTTTGAGCAAGAGTGTAGTTAGAAGGGAGAGTTTCTTCTTTCTCAACATCAGTTCCACCATTTAATGAATTTTCTGTAGTTCCGCTGACACGCGCTAGGGCCACATAGCAAGACTTTCCATCTGCCAGGGTAAATGGAGTTGCAATTGAATCCGGAGTTATTACAGTTAATGGGGTGGTTAAATCTGTAACGTGATTAACTGATTGATTTAAACCAATCCAGTTTGCTCTTTCATCTAACGAATAAGCAACACGCAAGTTTACATTTCCGGCTTTCACTCCATCGTCAGTTCCGTAAGATGGAGTAAACTTGTCAAAGTTCATAGTAGCTGCACCAGCGCCTTTATTATAAGTCAGCTTATAATATCTTACACCAGAGACCTTGTCAATTGAGCCCGTGAATTTACTAGAACCTGTGTTTGCATTACCGGAGACAACTCCAACTGCTAAATAATGGCCTGTTGCCGAACCACCAGTAGTAGACCGAACAGTAATTGGCCTATAGTTTTTTGCGTCGCCTACGTCAAAAGTTTTAGTCGAGCCAGCTGAATTTGCCATGCCCCTTCCTAAATTACCATAAACATAACTTGCCGAGGAAGCTCCAACAATATTTGCAGATGTTCCGGTTTGATGTACAAGAGTATAATTCCCGGTTTCTACAATACCGCTAACAAATGTTAATATTGATTGTGCCGGGACCTCTGATGATGAACCGCCATCAATAAAGATATTACTTCCCAGTATTACTTTTGCTCCACCGGTTTTGTTTATAGTTATTGCGTTAAAATTTCCATTAGAAGATGTGCTTGGAGTGTTTACTGTAAGTTTGCTATTGGTTGTTCCGGATAATATCAAGTTACAAACGCCCAATGTACTTCCGGATGAGCCCGTTCTAAAATCAAGACCAGTTCCGTCGTTAGTTAAATCGCCTTTTAGCTCTAGTGTATGCAATAAGCTGGTAGTAACTGTTCTGGATTGAACTTTGAATGATCCGGTTGCCTCAATGAGGATGTTTCCATTCACCGTCATTGCTACAATAACAGTTTTGTTAAAAAGAAGTGAGCCGGCAATTGTCAAGTTTTTCATTTCGGCTTTTGGTGCATCAAGAGTTACAGTATGGCCAGCAACTATAACAACGTCTGTTGTTGCAGATGGGACAACACCACCCACCCAAGTAGCAGCTTCACTCCAGTTACCTGTTGCGGCAGATTGAATTTGTGCACTTATCACTACCGGAATAAATAAAACAACTAGAATGAATAGTTGAATACATTTTTTCATGTTAACCTCTCTTGTTGGTTTTTGTTACTTGTTTTTTAGTACTATCGAGTATTAGTATCAATAAT
>JBHEKZ010000322.1:0-8643 GCA_041859025.1 Melioribacteraceae bacterium
GATGGCTCATGTTTAAGACTAAGACCAATGCATCAGAACCATGTATGGAGTTATGATTTTGTGCACGAGAGAACTAGTGACGGAAGAACGATGAGAATGCTGAACATAATCGATGAGTACACCAGAGAGTGTCTGGCAATCCACGTATGTCGTCAGATAGACTCTTCTGAAGTACTTTACAAGTTATCAGAATTATTTATCAGTCATGGCTTGCCGGATTATATACGTTCTGATAATGGATCTGAGTTTACAGCAGAACCAATAAGGAAGTGGTTACAAAGATTAGGAGTAAAGACAGCTTTTATAGAACCGGGAAGTCCATGGGAGAACGGGTACATAGAATCGTTTAATGGAAAGTTGAGAGATGAACTATTGAACAGAGAAATATTTGATACTATTTTAGAGGCAAGAGTAATAACCGAGCAGTGGAGAAATCATTACAACAATAAACGACCACATAGCTCGTTAAATTATCAACCTCCGGTACCGGAGGTATTAATCCCTCATCAATTTGCCAGTGCTTGATGATGATCAAATCACTTTTAACTGGTACACTAATCTGGGGCATGTCAATCAATAACAGTAAGTATAGTTATTGTTAATTCACATCATTTTTATTCTGATTGGTCTCATTTACAATCAATCTAACTCCAGAACGATTTGTTAAATAATACCAAATCCATTCCGTTAAAACCTTGTAACGATTCCGAAAGCCTATTAAATATAAAATGTGAATAAATACCCAAGCTACCCAAGCAATTAAACCAGTTATTTTGAATTTCCCAATTTGCAAAATGGCTTTTGCACGTCCAATGGTTGCAAGATTTCCTTTATCTATATATCTAAAAGGTTTTCGCACTTTTTCATCTAAAGAACCAGAAATAATCCCTGCAACATATTTCCCTTGTTGAATAGCAACAGGAGCAATTGCTGGTAATGGTTTTCCTTTATAAATAAATAATGATGCATCTCCAATTACAAAGACATTGCAATAATTATCAATGCTACAATCCTTTCTTACAACAACTCTTCCAGTTTTATCGGTTTCAGTATCAAGTGTTTTTAGTAAAGAAGAGATATTATTTCCTGCCGTCCAAATAATATTTGTAGTTTCAATAAATTTATTGCCAATCAAAACACCTTTATCGTTAATAGATTCCACTCTTGAATTGAGCCAAACACTAACCCCAAGTGATTCAAGATATCCTTTGGCTTTAATACTTAAATCAGAATCATACATTGATAATATCCTATCCTGTGTTTCTACTAATACAATTTTGGTTTTTGATGTATTAATATTTCTGAAGTCTTTCGGCAAAGTTTTCTTAGTTATTTCGGCGATAGCACCAGCAAGTTCAACTCCAGTTGGTCCACCACCAACAATAACAAAAGTCATGTATTTCTGAATATCTTCATCACTATGAGCCGTTTCAGCTTTTTCAAGTGAGAGTAAAATCTTTTCTCTTATTATTAAAGCATCTGAAATTGTTTTAAGACCTGGCGCATGCTTAATCCAATTATCATTTCCGTAATAAGATGTATTGTTTCCAATTGCTATTATCAAGTAATCGTAATCATATTCCCCATCCTTTAAGAAGATTTTTTTCTTTCCCTTATCAATTTTTATTACCTCGCCTAATATTACCCGTATGTTTTTCTGATCTCTAAATATTGAACGGATTGGGGCCGCAATGTCCCCTGGAGATAAAGAGGTTGTAGCAACTTGGTATAATAAAGGTTGAAATAAATGATGATTTGTTTTATCTATAAGTAAAATTTCAACATCAATATTCTTGAGAGCTTTTGCGGCTGTTAATCCACCAAATCCGCCACCTATAATGATTACTTTGGAAGGCATATGTTTCTTAATTAAAAGGTCTAATAAACTTTGCTATTTAATCATTGTTAGAAGCATTTTGGATTTAGTTAATGCTTTCAATCCGTGCGAAATATTTGGAGGCATTACAATATATTCTCCTTGAGCAACTGAATGTAATTTCCCTCCAATAGTTATCTCCATTTCGCCATCAACCATATAAACAACTGCTTCATAGGGTGAAGTATGTTCAGCCAAAGATTCCTCCTTATCGAAAGCAAACAATGTTATGTTACCATTTGGTTTCTTTAATAATTGCTTACTAACAATAGATTTTTCTTGATAATTTATTGAATCTATTAGCATTTCTTTAATAACTTTTTCCATTCTTTTCTCCTTTAATAACCATTAGATGTAATATTTCATCCAAGGTCTTAGTTTTAATTAATAGATGAGATTTTTTAGTAATTATATTCTTCTCTTCAGTACAATTATAGATCTTTTTTTGTGAAGCTTCTTGTCGCTAGCAAGTAAGGGATAATTATCCAAATCAGTAAAGTTATTACAGAAATAACAATACCAAGTACATTCCCCAAAAATCTATTGTAAACAGCACCCGTATAACCTAGTAATGCGGAAATATCAAAATTGAGAATTACAATTAGTCTTGCTAAATCTATAGGACTTAACATCGTTAATATTATTGAAGGCACTTCTATTGGGTATTCCATAAATACTTGTAATACAATCAGTACAAGTCCATCATAAAGTGCTGTGAAAAACAACCATAAAAATATTGCTATACCCAATCCTTTCATTCTATTTTCATTTAATGAAGCGATTAAAAATGAAATAGAAACAAAAATAAATGTCTCGAATATTCCTCCAAGAAATAAATTCAGAATTACAACTCCTTCACCGCTAAAGTTCTTTATGAAAACTAGAAGTGGAATTCCCGTTCCGGCTAAAAAACTAACTACCATTGGCAAAGATAATCCAAAGTATAATCCAGCAAATAATACTTTTCTATTTATTGGTTGTGAAAGCATAAGAATTATATAATCTCTATTGCTGTATAAATATATTGTTCCAAAGACAAGACTCGTTAGTGGAATAATAATCATGTTGATATTTAATAGACTTAGTATCACCTTCCCGGGGTCTTTTGTTAATGAAAGTAAGCCATAGCTTAGAATCAAGAAAAATAACGTATAAACGACTAACCACTTGCTTCTAAATGTATCATGAAATTGAAATTTAATTATTGCCACAATTGTTTTCATTTGTATTTCCTTGTCATCAATTTGGCAATTGCTCTTTCTAAATTCCTTTCTTCCGTAATTGTGATCAATTCTTCTTTTTTGCCGGAAAAGCAGACATTTCCTTCAAGAAGAAATATTATGTTTTCCGCAAGTTCTTCTAGTTCACTCATAATATGTGAAGTAAACAAAATCGTTTTCCCATTTGAATTTTCTTTTGCAATCTTATCCTTAAGTAAACTACTTGAAACTGGATCTAGTCCAGCACTCGGCTCATCAAGTATTAAGATTTCCGGGCTAAATAGAAAGGCAATTACGGCATTTAACTTTTGTTTTGTCCCGCCTGATAATGTTCTAATTCGTTTATCAAACTCATTGTTAAGCCCCAACTTTTCTATCAGTTCTTCATCAAGTTCTCTTGTTGTTCTTCTGATATCTTTAAGCAAGTTTAGCACTTCGATAACAGCTAGATTGTCTGGAAAGCTAGCTATCTGTGGCATGTATCCGATTTTATCTCGGTAGCTATCATCGCCATTAAGTTTAATACTATCTATGTAAATGTTGCCGGCACTTGGCTTTACAAGTCCAAGTATTGACTTTATAAAAGTGGTTTTTCCCGAACCGTTTGGACCTACTATATAAGTGAGAGAGCCTTTACTTACCTCAATATCAACGTCGTTTAATGCGCTTAACGCTCCATATTTTTTACTGAGTTGTACTGCTTTAATCATTTTATCATGCTCATTTCTGGTTTAGTATCAATTAGTGTTTCTGGTGTAAGTACTGGAAATATTTTTTCCGCCGCATTCAGTATTTCCACAAAAAAGCTCCTTAGTAATAATAAAGTGGGTCTGTTTTTTTCCACTATTATCGAGAACAGCTTAACCGGATGGTGCGGGACTTCTCCAATGCCATCTCTATTGATATCGTAACCGTTATATTCAGACCAATAATTATTAGTAAATGTATTATAGTTTCTAGTGTTGTTTGTTGCTACTTCAAATGAATTACTAATAAAATTGTTTTTCTTAAAGAAGTTTTCCATTGAGTTGGCCATTAATCTAATTGCCCAGCCATTATTTTCGAAAAGATTATGTTCAATAATATTTCTGTTACTGCCTTCCAAGTAAATTCCACAAGTGTTACGTATAAATTTATTATTATATATAGTGCCTTCAGTAATTTCTTTAAGTAATAAACCAAATGAAGCATCGCCCCAGTTGTTTTCAAATACGTTATTAAACATTTTTACATGATGCGTAAACATAACAGCTACTCCCGCACTATTATGTTCAAACTTATTGTAAGAATACTCGCAACTGTCGGAAAACATGAAGTGAAGACCATACCGCAAATTTCTTCTGCTTAAGTTCTTTTTTATAAAACTATTTCTAACAAATTCTAAATAGATTCCGTCGCGGTGTCCATCTATTACGTTTCCCTCAACAGTAATATTCTTACAATACCAGAGATGTATTCCATTCCCTGAATATGTTTGTGTCTTTTTTTCAGAAACAATTTCGTTGTCTTTTATCGAACAATTCCAACTTTTCCCTAGATAGATTCCAAAAAAATTATTGCTTAGTTTATTATTTACAATCCGGCAGTTTGTAACACTATCCAATTTTATTGCTGCGTTATCTTTAACGAAACTCGATCCAGTTTCAGTGAAATGAATTCCTTTAATTGTAACATTATTCGCCCTAATGGTAAGAATTCTATCGGTTTTGTTTCCACTGATCGTTGGGTAATCAATTCCCGCCAAAGTGATTTGTTTGGTAATTACTAAATTGTTCTCCGTATAGCGCCCTTTGGTAAGTGTTAATATGTCCCCGTCATTACATAATAATAATGCATCTGCTATTGTTTTAATTCTCTCGTTTTTACCTACTATTATTGTTTTTGCCGGTACTATGCTTTCTAAGAGAATCAAATATATGATTAAAATACTATTTAGAATTTTTGACATAACTTAGCACGTCATTCCAATTATACTTTTGCCCTTCCATAACAGTAAATGCTTTCTCCATATCACTCTTTTTACTAAAACCGCCTATATTCATGCTCATCGGGCTTTCCATTTTGGGGCTTACTAAGTAGTATGCTGTTTTCGCATCTATGAGTGTATTCGGATTTGCATAATCGCTTATCCAAATTGTTTCAACTTTAAAACCTCTATCGACTGAAACATAATCAGCTAAACATTCAATTGAATCAAACTTGTAAACTTTCCCTTTATCGGTAATTAACTCACTTCCAAATTTGGGATCAGTTATAATCATCATACAATGAGCACATTCATCTTTGTTGTAATTGATTGGCTCCGCCTCCCTGCTGCAACTTATTAGCCCTATTAAAGCAACTGCAATTAATATTATTTTGCTAAGCATTAGGTCTTTTCTCCTTTTTCGAGTCCAAATAAATCGAACCAACTGAAAGCAATATGGCAATTGAGATCAGTATTGTACCCAGTCCTGGCAAAGACATTGCATTCATGTTAAGTAATTGCTTTGAACCTATTAATGGTGGTTGATAAGTCATACCCGGAACTTTTATTGGTGCTGTAGGATTAAGATTATGTCCGTAATCATAACCCCACAAATAGTAATCATAAAGTCCATAAGTTAGAACTATGATAAGTAATATCAACCAAGTCAGTTTCAACAACTTCTTATTTAGTAAACCCGCTATTAAACCAAGCAATGAAAATGTAATTATTATGTAAGGCATCACTTTTAATTCTGGAATAGATTCCGGATGAATTGTTTTCATGCCGATATAATGATTTAGATTATTGATTAATTCTAAGTCACCTTCTTTTTGTCCCGTTATCTGGTTAACCCAAATTCGCAAACCTAACCCTTCTGGATATTGTGGTGCTCTCAAATCTATATGCCATATTGGGAAAAGAAATGCGCCTAAAAGAATTATTGAACCGGCAACCATTAACCATTTAGAAATATTTTTCATTACACACCCGGAATCTCTTCCAATATTCATTAATTAAAAGTTAGCTTTACATTACTTCCAGCTTCCGATACTCTTACATATCCTTGCATTTCTTGGTGAAGTGCTGAGCAGAAATCTGTGCAGTAAAATGGATAAATTCCTAACTTCGATGGCGTCCAAACTATTGTTTTAGTTTGTCCCGGCATAACTAACAATTCTGAATTGTTCATCCCTTTTACAGTAAATCCATGTGGTATGTCCCAATCCTGCTCTAAGTTAGTGACATGCCAATAAACCTTATCGCCAACCTTTATACCTTCAATATTATCTGGCTTGAAGTGACTTCTTGTAGCACTTATATAGATATGCACTTCATTTCCATTTCGCTCTACACGTGCTTCTTTTTCATTTTTCACTGCATAGTTATTTTTGTTTTTTTCAATTTCATAAATCTTTTTCGAGTTCTTCATTAATAAATCTGCCGGGATAGCTTGCGCGTAATGTGGTTCACCGATAGTTGGAAAATCAAGCAACAGTTGCATTTTGTCACCACTGATATCGTAAAGTTGTGCCGATTGAGTTAGTTCCGGTCCTGTTGGCAGATAGCGATCCTTAGTAATTTTGTTTAAAGCAACTACATATTTCCCTGATGGTTTTCTGCTATCACCACCCGGTATCATTAAGTGTCCAATTGAATAATATGTAGGTATTCTATCAACAACTTCCCATGTTCCAATTTTCCACTTTACAATTTCTGATGATAAGAATGCAGAAGTGTAAGCATATCCCTTTCCATCGAATTCAGTGTGCAATGGTCCTAATCCCGGGTTTTCAACTTCACCGGCCATTACCGCATCATATTTTAATATTGGTATTCCACCAAACTCACCATCAAACTTTTTCTCATCAATTGCTTTAAGCATTTTTTCGAAAGAATGTACTGGTATAACAGTTGAAAGTTTTCCGCCGCCAACTATATATTCACCAGTTGGATCCACATCAACCCCGTGTGGTGATTTTGGTGTTGGTATGTAATAAATCATTCCTGGACAATTCTTGGGGTCTAAGACTAAAACATCATTCATTTTTTGCGATTCAGCTGAATGTGTCCCTTCGTTAAATGTGTTATTGTAATACTCTGCGGCAACTTTTTGAGCTTTGCCTGCTTTTACATACTCTTCCGCCTTTTTCCAGTTTACACCTGCTATAAAATCTTTATCATTTTGCGAAGCGTTTATTTCTAACAAAGTATTTGCTTGTTCAGTGTTGTAAGAAGTGAAAAAAGCCCAACCATGTGAAGGTCCTTTACCAGCATGCGCTAAATCGTAATTCAAACCAGGCACGATTATTTGGAATGCCAATTTCATATCACCACTTTTATTATCAACAGATATAAATGAAACTGTTCCTTTAAAGTTTTCTTTGTAAGAATTTATTGCTACATCTTTATTGGGAATTGGCACACTAAATCTTGTTGAAGCTATTACATACTCTGTGTTTTCTGTTAAGAATGGAGACCCGTGATTACCTGCAGAATTTGGAATCTCGATAATCTCGGCGGTTTCAAAAGTACTCAAGTCTATTCTTGCTACTCTCGGAGTATTATTTCCATTTATAAAGATCCATCTTCCATCTTGTTCTCCATTTGTTTTTGACAGCACTGGATGGTGAGCATCATCCCATGGTACAAAACCATAGGAAGTCATTAACATTCCTTTTGTTTCTTCTGAATAACCATAGCCGGTTTCCGGATTCTGCGAGAAAACACTAATGTTCTTGAACATTCTGCCAGATGGAAGTCCGTAGACTGATAGTTGTCCATTGAATCCACCCGACATAAACGCATAAAATTCATCATAGCTTCCGGGCTTTACATAAACACTTTTTGCAGCGTCTTCAGCTGAAGCAGATTCTCCCGATCCCGAGCAGTTATATAATACTACGCCAATTAATGCAACCGCTAATAACCCCAATATCATTTTTGCGTTCTTCATATTATTTCTCCTTTTTGATGAAATACTTTATTTTTCTTCGGAACGGAAGTATTCAAGTATTTTTAATGCATCATCTTGAGTTACATTTTGAAATGTCATTTTAGTTGCATGCAATGCAACTAGTTTCTTTGCTTCTGGATGTTTATTCGCCATTTCATCAGGGTTCAGAATGTTATTTAGAATATATTCTGGAGTTCTTCTTTTGGTTACATTTCTAAGTGCAGGCCCAGTATATCTTTCGTCTAGTTTATGACATTGGCTACATTTTGACTCAAATATTTTTTTGCCCTCTGCAGCTTTTATTGCATCTAACTGTCCTAAAGTAATTTTTTCTTTAATAGGGCCCACTCCATTTTCTAATTCAAATACTGTAATGCCAAAGAGTTTTGCCATTTTCTCTTGCTTAGAAGCGTTTTCTTCTTTCTTTGAATCTCCACCTCCACAAGCATTAATAAGCATTAATGTTGGGAGTAATAAATATGATATTATTTTTTTCATTTTCACCTCTGATATGTTTTGTATAAGTAGTTTTCTAATTCCAAAGCTTTTGGAAAAAGTATGTTGTTTTCCAAATGAATATGTATGTGCAAATCATTTTCCATCTCAACAACTTTACTAAGTAATT
>JBHEKZ010000338.1:0-8811 GCA_041859025.1 Melioribacteraceae bacterium
TATGGAACAGTTGCGTTGAGTGTTCTTTCTGTAGATTATGGAACAATATATGCGACTAGTTTAGATCCATCTGCATCGAGCGCCTCGGGATACATTGAAAATGGAACCATGAGTAATGTTGGAGCGTATTCGCTCGGCTTAAGTTATGCTAAATCTATTAACGAAAAATTTTCTATAGGTGGAAATATTCGCCTTGTTGGGCAAAATCTTGGAACCAACACTTTTGTGGATGGATCAACAGTAGACAACAATGCTCAGAAATTAGTCTTTGATGCAGGCGTACTTTACAATACCGGTTATAAAGATTTTCGATTCGGCATGACAATCAGAAATTTCTCTTCCAACATTAAGCGAGAAGAAATTGACGAACAACTTCCACTCGCTTTTACAATGGGCGGCGCAGTTAATGTGTTGGCGTTTGTTCTGCCGGAATCAAAAAATGATGTATTGACTCTTGCTGTAGATTTTCTGCATTCGAATTCCTATTCTGAAAGAGTTAACATTGGTGCGGAGTACAGGTTTTTAGGAATGATTGCTTTGCGCGCTGGTTATCAGACTAATAGAGATATCGCATCATGGTCTGCCGGCGCCGGGTTCAATACAGAGCTTTCCGGCTATGATCTGCAAGTTAATTATTCATTCTCTAAGATGGATGTTTTTGATAATGTGAATAGAATCTCTGTGAATTTTGCTTTTTAATTTTAACGAAGAGGGGATAATTCCTCTCTTCGTTTTTTTTTCCATTCTAAATTTCTTTACATGATTATTTTGGAATTTCTGATGAAAAAAATTCTTCTACTGCTTCTTATTCCAATAATTTCTACTCATAGCCAAAAAGCTAACGCAATAGTAAAAGATACTTCGTTTACGGTAAAATCAACTGCGATGAAAATTGCAGAAGATTTTCCTCATGCAAAAGTTGTTGATGCGATTGTTCCGGCAGATGTATCGGCGATTTATGATGCCGTGTATGCAAGTTATGGCTGGCGACAAATGCATGCTGATGTTTTTAGTCCGAAGTTACGGCCAAAAGAACTACTTCCGGTTGTAATGATTATACATGGTGGAGGATGGAGAAGCGGCGATAAAAGTATGGAATGGCCGACAGCAATTCATTTGGCAAAAAATGGTTACATAGCTGTTACAGTTGAATACAGATTATCCGGTGAAGCAAAATATCCCGCTGCAATTCACGATCTTAAAGAAGCAATTAGATGGATCAGAAAGCACGCAAAACAAATGAATGCGGATCCTAATAAAATTGCAGTGAGTGGAACATCCGCCGGCGGCGAACTTGCGGCATTTCTTGGTACAACTGGCGATTTGAAGCAATTTGAAGGTGTTGCTAAGTACAAAAACTTTTCAACCAGTATTCAAGCTGTAATTGATATAGATGGTATTGTTGATTTTACTAATCCGGCCGAGAGTGGAAAAGATACTGATCCGTTAAAGCCATCCGCGGGCAGAGCTTGGTTTGGTGCAACATATAGAGAGAATCCAAAAATTTGGGAGGAAGCCTCTCCTACTCAATATGTAAGCAAAAAAACTCCTCCAATTTTATTTATCAACAGCGCTTTAGATCGCTACCATGCCGGTCGAGATGAAATGATTGCAAAACTTAATAAGCTTAATATCTATTCGGAAGTTCACACAATACCAAATACACCTCATCCATTCTGGTTGTTTCATCCTTGGTTTGATGAAGCAATGTCTTATATGGTTAAGTTCTTGGATAAAATTTTCAAGACAAAATAAACGTAACAAATGGAGTAGAAATGGAATCAAATTCAAAGGAAAACAAAAAAGATTATTCAAGACGGGATTTTCTCAAAGTGTCATCCGCGGCTGGGGCTGGCGTTTTGTTCGGCGGAAATATCTTAGCAAACACTTTTAGTTCACTTAGTTCTAAAAAAAGATTTGCCGTAGTTGGAACCGGTCACCGATCGGAATTATGGCAGGGCGCAATTTATAATGAATATAAAGACTCATGTGAAGTGGTTGGTTTGTGCGATACAAATCCAGGACGCGGACAGAGGTATCAGGAAATGGCGAAAAAGTTGACAGGAAAAACTCCTCCATTTTACGAAGCCAAAGAATTTGATAGAATGATTTCGGAAACGAAACCTGATACAGTTATTGTTACAACTGTCGACAGTACTCATAACTATTATATTTGCCGTGCAATGGAATTAGGCTGTGATGTAATCACAGAAAAGCCGATGACGAATACAGCCGAGAAATGTCAGCAAGTAATCGATGCGAAAAATAAATTTGCCAAAACATTAACCGTTACATTTAATTATCGTTATTCACCGCCTCGTACGCAAGTTAAAGATTTATTGATGAGCGGTACAATTGGTGATATCCTTTCTGTCGATTTCCACTGGATGCTTAATACTCATCATGGCGCAGATTACTTCCGCCGCTGGCATAGTTTGAAAAAATATTCGAACGGACTTTTGCTTCATAAGGCAACTCATCATTTTGATCTTGTAAACTGGTGGCTCTCTGCAATACCGGTTTCTGTTACTGCAATGGGCAAAAAAGAATTTTATACACCGCAAACCGCTAAAAGATTGGGATTAAGTAGTTATCATGAACGTTGCCATACTTGTCCGGAAAAAGACAAATGCGCATTCGAGCTTAATCTTGCAAAAAATCCGCGCTTAAAAGAGCTTTATCTTGATCAAGAACATTACGATGGATATTTCAGAGATCGTTGTGTATTCCGTCCCGAAATTGATATTGAAGACACAATGAATGTGATTGCAAAGTATGATAATAATGCAACTCTTAGCTATTCTCTTAATGCCTTTAATGCATGGGAAGGCTACTACATTGTTTTCAACGGAACAAAAGGAAGACTTGAGCACAAAATTGAAGAAAAAGTTTATGTTGCTGGAGACGGTAGCGAGCAAGGCGGTTCAAAAGAAGGAGGAACAACCACAAGAATTTATCCCCTTAGAGGCGCGCCGATGGATGTTAAAGTTTGGACTGGAGAAGGAGGGCATGGTGGCGGTGATGTTGTAATGCTTGATGATGTTTTCTCGTTAAGCAAGAAAGCTGATAAATATCTACGAGCTGCAGATCAAAGAGCGGGTGCTTATTCTCTTTTAACTGGTGTAGCAGCAAATCTTTCTATGGCGCAGGGAAAAGAAATAGTTGTGGCCGATCTGGTCCAGAATATCGGCAGACCCGATTTTCCGCTGATGCCTAGTCATTCAGAGCCAATTACAATGCCTCCTAAATAGCCTTTTGCTAACGTTCGAGCAGTTTCAGAAAGAGCCATTTCGGTAAAAGTGAAATGGCTCTTTTCTTATAAGAACCTGGTAGTCCGTTCACAACTTTAAAGGACGCTGGCAACTTAATCGTTGCAAATTCTACAGTAAATCTATATGTTCATAAGAAGAGCTGTAAGTATGAATTTAGGTTTATTAATTCAGCACTACTACCATCTGCATAAGGTTTATCATGACATTTGAGAGAAATACATTGGAAAATATCGATTTCAGTGCACTGAGTCCATCCGAGATAAGAAAAATATTTAATGGGATGAACGAAAAACTTGCATCGATGAGTTTACTGCTGAACGACGCACAAAGAGCAACCAGCTCTGGCAGTTTTGAATATAATTTTGAAACTGAAGTGATGAGTTGGTCTGATCATAATTTTGAGATTCTTGGAGTAAACAGAAACAACGGTGAGCCTAGCTTTAGTAAGTTTATAGATTATGTTGTGCAAAGCGACCAGCAGTATGTAAAAAACACAATAGAGAAAACAATTAAAACAAATGTTCCATTCGATATTACATATAGATGGAACCGTCCGGATGGAAAAATCCGTTTTATTAACAGTATTGGAGCCGTCCATATTGATGAATTGTCCGGAGCCAAATCCTTAATTGGTACTAATCACGATGTAACGGAAAAGAAATCAATTGAAGAAGAAATCCGAATAAGCGCTAGAAAGCTTCATACAATAACACAAACCACGCATGACGGTTATTATGTAACTGATAAAACCGGGAAATTTCTAGAGACTAACCCGGCCTTTCATAGAATGATTGGATTCACTGAGAAAGAATTACTCAGAATGCGTATCTCGGATCTTGAAGTAATGGAAACGCATCTTGAAACCCAACAGCATATTCAGAAGATTATAGATCAAGGCTGGGATCAGTTTGTAACTAAGTACAGATGCAAAGATGGAAGCATCATAACTGTTGATATAAGCACTACCCTCATTAGCTTAAATGAACCAGTCTTTATCTGCTTTGCGCGAGATATAACTACTGCCAGTACAGAAAAAGAATTATTAGAAGCAAGATTTAGGATTGAAGAGTTATCGTACAATTGTTCCCTGGATGAATTATTGCAGAAGTGCTTGGATGAAACAGAGAGATTAACTGATAGTAAAATTGGGTTTTATCATTTTGTTGACTATGATCAAGAAAACCTCCAGTTACAAATGTGGTCCACCAATACAATCGAAAATATGTGTACAGCCGAGGGGAAAGGTTCACACTATCCAATAAGTAAAGCCGGAGTGTGGGTTGACTGCGTAAAAACTAAAAAGCCTGTAATCCATAATAATTATGAAGCGCTAAAACATAAAAAAGGATTGCCTGAAGGGCATGCACCGGTTATAAGAGAATTGGTAGTACCTGTAATTAGAGGTAATAGCATAAAAGCGATTCTTGGTGTTGGAAATAAATCTTCCAATTATCATTCGGCCGATATTGAAGTTGTTAGCAAACTTGCTGACTTAGCATGGGATATAGTTGAGAGAAAAAGAGCAGAAGAATTAATAAACAAAAGTGAATATAAATACCGATCACTCTTTAATTCATTACAACAAGGCGTTTTCTATCAGAACTCTAATGGAAAATTACTGGATGCAAATCCAGTAGCATTAGAACTTTTTGGTCTTACAAGAGATGAATTTGAAAATAGAGATTCTTTCCATCCGGATTGGTTTGTCGTTGATGAAAATGGAGTTAAGCTTGAACCGGAAAATCATCCATCTATGATTGCGCTTAAAACCGGAAAACCTGTCAATGATTTCCCTCTTGGTGTATACAACCCGCTTAAAAAAGAAATTGTTTGGCTTATTGTTAATGCAATACCTCAACTTTTCACAGATGAAAAAGTTCCTTCGCAAATATTTGTCACCTTGCAAGATATTACGGAAAGGAAAAAAAGTGAAGAGAAATTCAGGCAAATCTTTGATGAATCACCAATTGGAATAGGTATAAGTGATCTGAGTGGAAAAATTTTGCAAGCCAATCGCGCAATGGAAAAGATTTTCGGCTATAACCTATCTGCCGAAGAGAATCTTTTGGTAACCGATTTGTACGCTAGCAATAATGAAAGAGAGCTATTGCTAAAAAAACTACAAAAAGATGGATTTGCTCATGATTGCGAAATTCTGTTTAAAAGAAAAAATGGAGAGAGTTTTTATGCTTTAATTAATATAGATATGATTAAAATCGGTTCTTCCAATTATTTCATGGCTAACTTGCGCGATATAACCGCGAGTAAAGGTACCGAACAAGCATTAAAAGAGAGTGAAGAAAAATTTAGACAGTTAGTTGAAAGATCAAACGAAGTTTTTTATCGACAAGATATTGATACTGCCAAATTTGAATACGTAAGCCCAAAAGCAAATGATATTTTTGGTTATTCTACTGAAGAACTTTACGAAATGAATTACTCTGAACAAAAAGCGCGCATTCACCCGGATGACCTTATTGATCTGAACAATTTTAGGGAACAGATAATTGCTGCTGGTGAAAGAGGTGATGTAAATGTTGAAAGAGAATTTAGGCTTCAGCATAAAAACGGCGAGTATAGGTGGATACATGGAAATTATTCTCTTGTTCGAGATGATGAAAACAAACCTAAGCTGATTGTTGGCAGTCTCCGCGATATTACTAAGCAAAAGAACTTCGAAGAAAAGCTTCGGAAAGCTAATGAAAGTTACCAATTAGCTATTGACGGAGGGGAACTAGGTACTTTTGATGTTGATCTAAAATCGACTAGCGTAATAGTTAACGAACGTTATCTTTCAATGTTAGGGTATGAATTAGATGAGAAAGAGGGTTTTCTAACACATAATTGGCGGGACAAAATTCATCCGGATGACCAGCTCAAAGTTCAGAATCTCATTACGAAAATTGAATCTGGCGAAATGAAAGCAATGGAAATTGAATATAGAATTCAGCACAAAAACGGTGACTGGATTTGGATTTCGGATAGATGTAAAGGTTATAATTATGATAATAATGGAAAACCTCAGCGAGCTGCCGGTACGCATAGAGATATAACTGCACCTAAAAAAGCAGAAACCGCCCTTAGATTAAGTGAAGAAAAATGGAAAACATTGGTTAAAACTCTTCCTGACTATGTTGCTCTGCATACACCTCAAGGAAAGTATCAATACCTTAACCATTATGCCGAAGGATTTCTTGAAGACAATGTTCTAGATAGGCACTACTCTGAATTTTTAACCGAGGATGCGGTTAAGGTTTATGATCAAACATTCCAACAACTAAGAACTGAAAAAACAATTCAAATAAGAGAATATTCAGCTCTGGGCGGTAAAGGCTTAATTCGAAACTATGAAAGCTACTTTGTTCCGGTTCTCAATGGCGAAAATCTTGAAAGTATTCTGGTTATCGCAAGAGATGTAACGGAAAGATATTCTGTACAACAACAGCTCAAAATTAGTGAGGCTAAACTTTCGCAAGCAATGATTGCCGCGCGTCTTGGTCACTGGGAACATGATTTAGTCTCGGACATACTCACATTTAATGATGAGTTTTATGCTCTATTCAAAACAGATATTAAAAAAGTTGGAACTTATCAGCTAAGCTCTAAACAATACACCGAAATGTTTGTTCATCCGGAGGACCAATCAATTGTTCCTGTAGCTGTAAAGCAAGCCTTAGAAAGTAAAGATAATAACGAATCTTTTAGGTTTGAGCATAAGGTTTTGTTTGGTGATGGTACTACGGGTTATATAGCTGTGCAGTTCAAAGTTATAAAAAATGAAAATGGGGAATCGGTTAAAACAATAGGTGTAAACCAAGATATTACAGAAAGAAAGCTGAACGAATATTTGCTAAAAGCGAGTGAAGAAAAATACCGGGCCTTATTTGAAGCAAACAAGGACGGGGTTGTTCTTTTCCCATTCGATGAAACTGGAACTCTGCACAATTTCTCTCAAGCTAATAGTGCGGCTACTAATTTGCTCGGTTATACATTAACTGAGTTGTTATGCTTATCTGCCAAGGATATAGAAGCCGATTTGTCTATCGAGAAGATTCAAAATAGAATGAAACAATTGCTTCTTGAAGGAGTTGCCTCGTTTGATACGGAATTGATACATAAGAATGGAAATAGAATTCCAGCTGAATTAAAAACTTCCTTTGTGTTAATTGGAGGAAAAAAATATTTGCTGACAATTGCGCGAGATATTACAGAGCGAAAGAATGCGCAAAAAGCGATATCAGAAAGCGAAAGGAAATACCGGCTGCTTGCCGAGAATATGAAAGATGTTATTTGGATTGCAGATGTTGAAACACTTCAATTTATTTATGTTAGTCCGTCAATTGAAAAGTTACGCGGATATACAGTTGAAGAAGTGTTGAAGCACACATTTGCAGATGCTCTAGACAAAGAAATATATGAACAAGTTAAAAACAAGGTTAGCAAAAGAAGTGATGATTTTCTTGCTCACTCCTCTGCTTCAAAATTTTATGTAGATGAAATTCAGCAGCAACATAAAAATGGGTCAATTGTTTGGACTGAAGTAGTAACGAACTTTTATCTTAATAAAGAGTCTGGAAAATTAGAAATACACGGCGTTTCTAGAGATATCACCGAACGCAAAAAATCCGATGAAATACTACTAAAGAGTGAACAAAGATTCCGCTCTTACATAGATAATGCTCCGGATGGTGTCTATGTAACTAATGCGGATGGAAGCATTTTGATGGCTAATGAGGCCGGCTGCAAACTTTTAGGTTATAGTCGAGAAGAACTAATTGGAAAGAATTTCATTCATATTACTCATCCTTCAAGGAGTCAAGATGGACTAAAACACTTTAAAAATGTTTTAGAAACCGGAAGATCATCCGGTGAAGTTTTGGTCAAGAAAAAAAATGGTGAAAGTATTCTCTTAGAGTTGGAAGCAGTAAAGCTTACAGATGGTTCTTTCCTCGGCTTTGCTAAAGATATAACACAAAGAAAGAAGACTGAAGAAGCCTTATTAGAAAGTGAAATTCGTTATAAGAGTATTGTTCATGAACTTCTGGTGGGTATTGCTATTCATGTTGAGGGAGAGATTGTATTTGTAAATGAAGCTATGAAGAAAATGATGGGCGGTAATAGTAATGAAGAATTTGTCGGCCGATCTATTTTAGAATTTGTTTATCCTGAAGATAGGCAAATGGTAGTGGAAGCAATTACATCAAAGTTAAGTGCTGCCGATTTATCATTAGTAGAAAACTCGGTAGTAATTGAAGAGCGTTTAGTGAGATTAGATGGTACTGTAATTACTGCCGAAGCATCTGCTATAAGTCTCGAATACTATGGTAAGCAAGCGCTGATGGTAATGATAAATGATGTAACGGAACGTAAACTTGCGGAAAAATCTCTGGCAGAAAGTGAACAAAACCTTACCACAATTATTAATGCTACTCCTGATATAATTTGTTTTAAAGATGGAAATGGAAGATGGCTCAAAGCAAACGAGGGCATTCTGAATCTTTACGAATTGACGAATGTGGATTACGTAGGTAAAACAGAA
>JBHEKZ010000361.1:0-4592 GCA_041859025.1 Melioribacteraceae bacterium
GGTTAATCTTTCCTTCAGCATTGCGTACGCTGCCTTTTAATTTAACAGTACTAAGAGCACTAAGTTGAATCTGTGATTGCGTGCTTTTCCCATTAACAGAATCTATGTTCACAGGTAACACCGGCAGATTCATTCTTAAAGTAGGATCACCGAAGAGATGGTACTTTTCATCATTTTCCTTATCAACCATATATTGTTTTAAAAGGAAATAAGCCTTTCCAACTCTTATAGGAAGATTATTTGCATCTTTTGTTCTGAACAAATTTGTGTAAAGGGAGTCATTCAATGTAGCATTGTATTGTGAGATTACAACACGGGAAGCAGTAAATGCCAAAATTGAACCTGCATCCTTCATATTCATCATAGTCTCTGTAGAACTTTGCTGTTTTGGATCGTCATATTTTCCAAAATCGCAAGTAGCGGCAGTTAAGAAAAAGTAATTGGAATTCTGAAGCTGTGGAATTGATGTTGTCTTTTCAAAAACATTTTCATGCGCCCAAAGCTCCGGACTGCCGTGACCCACATAATTGAGAATAAGTGTTCCATTATTTATTGCATTTATAATTGCTTTGTTTACATCCGGCTTTCTTCTTCCGAGTCCGACATAAACAGTAGGGTACGCAACCAGATAAATCTTATTCTGGAAAAAGAATTTTGGAAGTATTTGATTAGCTATCGTTTCTGATTGTGATGTATGCATATCGCCATTATCTTCACCCGCACCGGCCGGCCCGTCGTCGGCAATCAAAGTTATTGAAGTTCTCCAATCACCCTTACTTTGCACTGTTTCGTAGTTGATAATTTTATCAATTGCGATGTCGGCTTCTTTAGCAGACTGAACATTTAACCGGCCTATAGCAACATCCGGTTTTAGGTCTGCGCCTGAAACACGCGCAAAATAATCGTCGGATGTATAAGAATAAATCTCATCCAGCGATTGCTGGGTTTGATAGGTCGGGACAAGGTTGATATTATTTTTAACAGTATTCAAATAATCGTAAGTGCCGTCGCCAAATAGAAGAACATAAGAAGGTTTAATCTGCCAGCTATCATAAGCAAATTTTATAAAGTCGCGAATGGCCATCGGATCGAATACACCGCCGGAAAACTCATTCATTATTTCATCTACATAAAAAACTTGTGCAGTCATCTTATTAGGTGAATCTGAAGTTCTGTATTTGATATAACGTTCTGCTTGAGTCTTAAGCTCCTTAGGTGCAATAACTATCAGTTCACTACCACTATTAGCTCCGCGTAAGTTTGAATTTTCTACTTTAACGGTTCCTGTTGGCGTTTTGTAGCCGGCTGCAGTTACTGCAATATACTTTGATACCGCTCCTTTTGTTTCGGATGCTTGAAAGCGTGCTTCTCCCCCGCTTATAACAGAATTTGTAATCATCTTAACATTCGAAAAGTCGGAAACATCAAAAATCTGAATAGCGCTGCTTGAAAAATTTGAAAATGTATAATCCAGAGTTGCGGTAGTGTCCTTAGAATAAACAGTGAGATTGTCTCCCACAGCACGGAGATACTTGTTATATGCTATTTCAATATAGTCCAGATATAATTTGGTACTTGCCGAAGGATCTACAACCGAAATTTTTAGTACGCTTCTTTCGTCAGTCAATCCGCCTCTGTAAGTTGCCAGCGCAAAGCCTTCGCCGCCGTAATCATAATGGGTATCAATTCCCCAGATAGAACTTGAATATATCTGGCTTCCACTTTCTTCAATTTTATAGTTTGTTGTTGAAGTTGATGTATGTGCAACTCTAACGGTGTATTCAATTGGTGAATTAAGAACCCAGCCGTTAAGAGAATTAATAAAAGTTCGGCTTTTTACACTCGCATCCAGCATTTCGCCAAAATACTCTCTACCCGATTCTCCAATGTTTACGCTGTCTTTTTCATAACTCTTAAATGCTCTTGTAAAAGTCTGCTTAGATGCATTACTCACATTAAGCGAAGGCTTGTCTGCCATTCTCTTACCGGTTGTTCCGCCGAATGTTAACCAATAATAATTCTTCTTAGAATAATAATTCTTTGAACGCATCAGCGCCTTATAATCTTTATTGTATTCCCAAAAATCAGATGGTCTTGCATAGAATAAAACATAATCTGCTGCATCAAACTTTCCATCTTCTTCACCAAAAATCTTAATCGCGTTCTCAATTAAACCGGTGTTGTTTGTTTTGCGTAAATCTTCAGGAAGCGGCGCCCCGCCGTAACCAAAGATTCTAACGGTTCTGGGATCTAAAGAATTAACATCAACGCCTAAGTTTTGCAGAAATGTCCTATCAATCTTATAGATTCCCTCTTCATTTGTTTCAAAACGAAACCATGTTCCATCTGCTAAAACCGAATTTGATATTTTTTGTAAGCGGTTCTGTACTACGCCCCAATTCTTTGCTACCGGCCAATTCAGAATTATTGAACCGAGAGTTTCATCATTGACCACTGTTCTGTTAGTAACTGACGAACCGAAGTTAATTCGAAAAACAATTTTGTTATAAATTTTAATTTGGCTTAATGCCGCATTGAATTGAACAGGATAAATTTTGATGGTCTGTACAGGTAGATTTCTTACTAAACCAAAATCACCAAAAGCGATCAAATCCGATTCCACTGTTTTATAGTAATCTGGAATAACATTGTACACGAATTGATTACCGGAACTATCTTTTTGTATTGTTGGATTAGGAAGATACCTGCCGGATAAACTTGTAAAACTTGATGAAATAACTTGAATTGTGTTTCCGGTTTCAGCCGGCACACCAACGTTTAACTCTTTTAACAGCAGTTGCGGCAATCCGGCCTTCCAGCCATTTTCATTGCGGAGACCCGGAATATCGAGCCTTATAAATGATATTCCGCCATAGGTAGCAGTAACTGTGTCTTTAATTATTGGTCGGTATTCGATAACAATTGAATTGGCGTCTGAAGAAAGTACCTTTAAATCTTGAGCAAACACAGCTAGATTTAAAATGAAAAAGAGAAACATTATTGAGAATTTGGTTTTCATAAACGCTTTAGAGTTATTTAAAAAATTTTTGCCAAAAAGTGAATATCAAAAGCGGTAAACAAATTCTCTATACTATTTCTCCAAATTTCTAGGCAAAATTTATGCAAGAACCGCTTATAATGTCAAGACAATTAACAAGTTTTAAGCTTGGAGCTTATTTATTGCATTACCTAAAATGTGACTACTTTATCTGCCCATACAACAAGTTCGACACAATCAACCATAGTAGAAATTGGGCAAGCTTCTGTTTCCGGCAAACTTCTGGATTTCAAACAAGTTCCGCATGCCAAGATTTCCCCTCCAACAGATACAAATTGTTTTAACTGCTCATCAACGTTGTACTTTTCATGAGTCAGTCCCTCGCACTCTACAGCTTCTCCCATCAAAAACAATTTTACTTCGTGTCCTTGCTTTTTAGCTGTTGTTGCAAAGCGAAATGCGTTCCATGCTTTTTCAAATTCTTTCGTTTCAAGTATAATTCCGAACTTCATAATTTTCTGAAATTCCTTTATTTCATTAATACAAGTTTCTGTGTCTTTACAAATCCGCCGGATTTAAGTACAGCTAGATAGACTCCGGATGTCAACTGAGAATTATAAGTTGAGAGTTGAGAATTATAGTTCCCGGCATTTTTATACTCATCAACCAATGTTTTAACTTTATTGCCTATTGTATCATAAATCTCTAAAGAAACATGTCCGGCCTTTGAAAGCTGATAACCAATCTTTGTTTCCGGATTGAATGGATTTGGATAATTCTGCATTAACTTAACTTCACTTGGAATCTCTTCGGTTTTTTCAACATCAGTTACAAACTCATAAACACGAACGTAATCAACATACATCGAAATTGGGAACTGCATTGTTCCATTCGGATTGCCCGGCCAGTTGCCTCCGATAGCCAAGTTCAATAAAATGAAATGAGGAAGATGAAATTCCTCTGTACTGTTAACACTATTAGAAATGCTGAAAGTAAAATAAGGTTTGTTATCGATAAACCATTTAATTTGGGCAGAATTCCATTCTATTGTATAAAGATGATACTGCGAAACATCGAATGTTGTTGTTTTTCCTTCCGAAACATGTGCTCCGGCAGCATTAGCCCAATGAATTGTTCCGTTTATGGAAGAAGCATTATTAACATGTTCCATTATGTCAATCTCGCCGCATTTTGGCCAGCCGATAAAAGAAATATTATCTCCCAGCATCCAGAATGCCGGCCAAGATCCTTGCCCAATAGGTATTTTTATATACGCTTCAATTTTCCCATACTTAAAACTTCTTTTGCCTTGTGTTTTCATTCGTGCCGAAGTGTAGCTTTTTCCGCCGTATGATTCTTGCCGTGCTGTAATTACCAGCTGACCATTTTCAATCTTGGCATTCTCCGGTCGGCTCGTATAGTATTCCAATTCATTGTTCCCCCACCCATTGTTATTTCCAATTTCAAAAACCCAGTTGGAGGTATTTATACTTGGTCCTTCAAATTCATCAGACCAAACCAAATTCCAGCTTTGTCCAAAATTTGTAATAGAATAAATGAGAGTGATATATAGTATGTAGCGCAGTTTCATTAT
>JBHEKZ010000034.1:0-4307 GCA_041859025.1 Melioribacteraceae bacterium
GAAGTCCGGGAATTTCTATACCGGCTTTCTCAAACGCAGCTCTTCCCGGTAAACGTTCAACTTTATAAAATGCTTCTCCTTCTCCCATAAGCAATAAAGTAATCTGACTCATTGGCGCCAAATCGCCGCTTGCACCAACAGAGCCTTTCTGGCAGACAACAGGAGTTACTTCCTTGTTAAGCATTTCAATAAGAGTTAATGTAATTTCCGGACGGATGCCGGACATACCATGAGCATGAACATTAATCCTTCCGGTAATTGCGCCGCGTACATATTCTATCGGCGCTGGATCGCCAATACCTGCAGCATGGTTGTAAATCAAGTACTTCTGAAATTCTTTAACTTGCTCATCATTTAAAACGACTTCACTAAATTCACCAATACCGGTGTTAACACCATACATAATTTCGTGCGCTTGAATTTTCTGCTCAAGCATCGCACGGCAAATCTTAATCCTTTCAAGAGCTTCGGGGTGTAATTTAACTTTTTCATTGTGGCGGGCTATTGCTACTAATTTTTCAACTGTGAGATTGGAACCATCAAGAACAATCGACATAACTTATCTCCTTTTTGGCTAAGTCTAATAGCAACTTAAGAAATGGTTAGGTAAATTTTAACAAAATAATATAACTTGTGGCGCGTCTAATGAATTGAAAAACACGGATGGAAGATGAGCATTTACACAATCGTTTTTATACTTGTAACAATTCTGATCTTACTTGGAATTACAATATTTGGATTGGCTATATCCAAATTGGATAAATGGATTGACCGCAGAGAAAGACTTGGTAAAGAAAGTATATACAAAACGAAAAATGAAAAAAGTGAAACGTGAAAAGTTAATTCCCATTTACGTTTCACTCTAATTTCTATAACAACTTAACTGCTTTTTCTACTTCGTTCAGAATTATTCCTTCAGAAACTAGACTTAGAATTTTCTTCGTGTCTTCATAAAGAATTCTATCGTGATTCAAAGTCGGGATTAATTTTCGAATTGTTTTATATGCGGCATTTGTCCCGACTCCACATTTAAGCGGTTTTAAGAAATCAATTCCTTGCGCCGCTAATAATAATTCAATAGCTATAACCGTCTGAACATTCTTCAAAATTTGGTGACACTTTCTTGCGGAGATTGATCCCATAGAATTCAAATCCTCTTTTCCGGCAGAAGTAGGAATTGAATCTACGCTAGCAGGATGAGCCAAGACTTTATTTTCCGACACAAGTGCTGCTGCGGTGTATTGCGCAATCATGTACCCGGAATTTAAGCCGCCATCTTTAGCAAGAAACTTAGGCAGCTTTTCGGAAGTTCCGTTAGTCAAACGATCGACTCTTCTCTCCGCAATGTCGGCTAATTCAGCCAATGCGATTGCCATAAAGTCCAGTGGAAGCGCGAGGGGCTGACCATGAAAATTTCCGCCGCTGATATAATCTTTGTCCTCCGGAAAAATAATCGGGTTATCATTTACCGAATTAATTTCTATTTCAATTCGAGAGCATACATAATCTATTGCATCGCGGGAAGCGCCATGAACTTGTGGAATACAACGTATGGAGTAAGAATCTTGTACGCGCGGATCATCTTGTAAATGCGATGCGCGGATTTCACTCTTATTCAATAAAGCTAATAAATTTTTTGCGGTTGCAATTTGTCCGGGATAAGGACGCAGGTTGTGAACACGCAAATCAAATGCTCGGTCTGTTGCCCGAAGAGCTTCATGAGAAAGAGCACCAGAAATATCAGCTAGTTTCAAAAGCTTCTTGGCTTCTATGCAAATGAAGGCTCCGAAGGCTGTCATCATTTGTGTGCCGTTTATCAAAGCTAATCCTTCTTTAGCCGCGAGTTTAACAGGCGAGAGTCCGATTCTTTTAAATATTTTGATTGAAGAGTGAAGTTTGGCTTCGGAAGCTTTATCATCTAAAACATTTTTTATGATTTGTACTTCACCCTTGCCAATCATAGTTAAAACTAAATGAGCTAACGGTGCTAAATCGCCGCTTGCACCAACAGATCCTTGCGAAGGAATAACCGGGATTATGTTATTATTCATCATGTCCAGCAGAAGCTGGAGTGTTTCTAACCTAATTCCGGAGAAACCGCTTGCTAGAGCATTCGCGCGGAGAAGCATCATCAATTTGACAATAAAAGGAGGGAGATTCTCTCCAACGCCGGCAGTGTGACTGATAATTAAATTTTCCTGAAGTTGTGCAATATCTTCCTTTGGAATTCTGACACTTGAAAATCCTCCGAAGCCTGTTGTAACTCCATATATAGTTTCACCTTTTTCAACCCATTCGTCAACAAGTTTACGTGCGGTGCTAACTTTCTTTTTTGATTGAGCGGATAATTCAACAATAGGATTTTCGTGAAGGAAAAAATTAATTTTATCTAGCGTTAGCGATTTTCCGTCGATTATTAGTTTAGCTGGCTTCATTTATCAATCTCTTAATTTTTTGTTGATTGGAAGAATTTGCCCGGTACTTAATCTGGGCCCTGTCATCTAAATATTTTATGAAGGTTACGTCTGCCAGCTCGTACAGCTTGGCAATAATTCTGGACTCACTGTTCGGGATTTCGATCGATTCCTCAACAAAATGCTTTTCGTAGATCTCGATCAGCAGTTTTTTCAAATTATTTATGTTGATGCCGCGCTCCGCAGAAACCATTATGCAGTCGGGATGATTGCTCATTACAAGATCAAGGCGGTTTCTATCCTTAATAGCGTCAACCTTATTAAAAACCATGATGTTGATTTTCTTTTTCGCATCAAGCTCCGTCAATGTTTCTTCAACTACGCGAATGTGATCTTCAAAAAAATCATGTGTAATATCAATAACGTGAATTATAATATCGGCATCACGGACAACATTAAGTGTAGTTTTGAATGATGCGACAAGATTATGAGGAAGTTTGCGAATGAAACCAACCGTATCGCTAAGTAAAATTATCTTTCCCTTAGCAAGCTCAAACGAACGGGTGGTAGAATCAAGTGTAGCGAAAAGTTTGTTTTCCGCGAGAACGTCCGAATTGGTTAGGCGGTTAAGCAAAGTAGATTTTCCAGCATTTGTATAACCAACTAAAGTAGCTGTAAGAAAATCTTTTCTTCCGGCGCTCTTAGTCGTTTGCTGAGACTCTATCTTTTTTAAATTTTCTTTCAGCTTGCTAATTCTTGTTCTGATAGCCCGTCGGTCAGTTTCTATCTGTGTTTCACCCGGACCTTTGGTTCCAATTCCGCCATACTGTTTGGAAAGGTGAGTCCACGCGCGTGTTAAGCGGGGAAGCATATATTGAAGTTGAGCAAGTTCTACTTGAGTCTTAGCTTCTCTTGTTTTTGCATGCGAAGCAAAAATGTCCAAGATTAATCCACTTCTATCTAGGATTTTTCGCTCAAAGAGTTTTTCAAGATTACGAACTTGAGTTGGGTTCAAATCGTCATCGAAGATTACAAGCTGAATTTCATTTAATTCAATTAACTGAGCAATCTCTTCCGCTTTTCCTTTTCCAATATAATAAGCCGGATCAGGGCGGTAGCGTTCTTGCATAACTTTGAATACGGTATCTGCGCCGGCTGTATCGGTCAGCAGTTCTAGCTCATCCAAATGTTCTTCAACTTGCTCTTTGGTGTACTCACCAAAGGCTAATGCTATTAATATTGCTCTTTCTTTTGGCGTCGGTGCCAGTGTTATCATGAGGTTAAATCTTTCTTAGAACTTCTTGATAAAAGTGATTCGGCAATGGCTAGCATCAATACGATGATTAAAAAGTATTTCCAAAGCTCCGTGCCAAATCGTGATTGATATATTTCTTTCAGATAATCGTCGTCGGCTGATAGAGAAATTAATTTGCCCTCATAGCCGGTCTGTTTTAAGTAGTTTTCAAATTCACTTTCTGTTTCACTTTCCAAAACCGATTCGCGTGAATCATGGTTAACTGAAAAGTAATTTATGAAAGTATTGCCTGAATATACTTTATAAGTGCCGGCTTTTGAAGTGTTAATAAAAGTAAGATATTTTTTGTTCGCCAGCGAATCGGCATCGAAATATGTTTCGGTATTTTCCGGCGATAAAATTTTGATTTGCTTGGACGCAGCGTTTGAAATATCTGTCACTGCTTCGTTTCCACATGTTAGAGTAGAATCTTGGTTTGATTTTACAGAACAATATAGCAGAGCTTTATTCATTAATGGGGCAAAGAATGCTTTCAAGGGAAAAGTATTCCAGTTTAAAACCGGAGCAGATGAAAAATATAGAACCTTACCTCTCCCAAGTTTGTATTCTGCTAAGAAAGAAGAATTATCTACAAGCGA
>JBHEKZ010000569.1:0-3841 GCA_041859025.1 Melioribacteraceae bacterium
ACGTGTGCTCTTCCGATCTCTTTCATCCCATGCATGGTACAGCAACCCGGTTTTTGGATCTTTTGTTTTACTGTAAATAAGTTCGAACTGATGAGTAATATCATCAAAATCTTTTGAAGAATTAAACATTTTTGAATATTCAGCGTAGAATGGTTCACCCATGTAAAGTCCATCTAACCACATTTGCCAAGGATAAATCTGCTTGTGCCAAAATCCGCCGGTTTTTGTTCTAGGATGTGTTTCTAATTGATGACGAAGCAGATCGGCTGCTTTCTTATACTTTATATCTTTAGTCAGTTCATAAGTAAACAGCAGTGCTCGGCCAGGGCCAACTTGATCAATATTATACTCATCAACTTTATAAGTTGTGATGCTTCCATCTTGTTGAACATTTTGATCGAGATTGCGCTTTACAAATTCAAAATATTTTTTGTCTTTGGTATGATAGTACATTTGACGCATTGCATTCAGCATTAATCCCTGCTCGTAATTCCACTTTTGCTGCGTCGGATTCACATCATACACAATGTAGTCAGGCGTTCTTTCCATAAACGATTCAGCAATTTTTTTAGACCAAGATTTATCAGTTTTTTTACCGCTACCGGCAAAAGTTAAACCGAACACAGCAAATACAGTAAATGCTAAAAATGCTATTCTTTTTAGTAACATGGATTACCTTTTTATTTTCAATTAACGAATAAGCTTGTATCGAACATATTATACAGCTAGCGGAAAAAATAAAAGGCATTAACCCAATTAAGCCAGTATTGAATTAATGCCTCTACATAAACATTCTCAGCTTATTTTATTAGAATCATTTTCTTTGTTGAAGAAAAACTACCGGAAGTTAAAGCATACAGATAAACACCGCTAGGAAGATTCTTAGCATCAAAATTTATTGAATGCGCACCGGCATTGAGCTTCTCTTTAACTAATGTTGAAACTTCATTTCCCAATAAATCATACACAACAAGTTTTGTATATCCTTCCTTTGGTAAGGTAAAAGAAATTTTGGTTGTAGGATTAAATGGATTTGGATAATTCTGATCAAGCTCAAACTCAACCGGCAGCATAGTTTCTTCAACTGCAGTTCCGCCGGTTGTTGTTCCGGTTACAGAAACTTTCTGTAGATAAACATATTTGGAATTCGAAGAAGTACCATCATACCAAGGGAATATTCTAACCAAAAATTTCTCACCGGACTTAACTTCTACATTTCCATTATAAACTATAACAGTGTCTTCTGGTTTAGCGCTTCCTTGTTTAAGTTTGATTGTGTCGGCTATCGAAGTAGAAGGAATAAAACTTGGATGTGTAGCAAATGCAACATTTGCTCTCATGTTATTTGTTCCGCCAGCTGCCATATACATTTCAACTTTTTTAACAGTAAAATTATTGCCGCTTTTTGGTGCAACTTCAATTTGAATATACCTTGTATCAACTGGCTTTTTTTCTGGACCCCAGAATATTCCAGTTCCAGCTGCATCTTTCCCAGGCCACCATCTTTGGTGTGTTCCGGAAAGTGGTCCTACAGAATTACCTCCGTTATAGTCACGTATAACAAAGTTACTACCGACTATTGGTTGAGCATCTAGATTACCAACAATGGTTGTTGGGTTGGCATCAGCAATACAATCCCACTGAACTGAAGCGGCACTTTGAGCTGATAAATTTGAAAGACTGATAAGAAGAAATAACAACGCAAGTAACTGTTTTTTCATTTCAACCTCCTCAAGTGTAAGTTTTTGAATTTTCCCTTTATTGATGACTTAAACGATAACTTAAATTCCCAATTTTAGACCTCTTTGTCAAGTGAAAATATTTTCTCAAATACAAATCAATCTATCTGAACCTAACCCAATCAAAATCTGCAAAACAGTTTTTAGAATTTGATTCCGAAAATAAACCGACTTTCGCACCTACCCATTTACCCTCTCTAGCTGTAAATGGATCGCCAATTCTGTTAAAATTACTACCATCTACACTATGGTAAAATGAGCATACTGCAATTGGAATACCTTCCGCTGAGAAGGCCTCTTCAACTCTTATTTTTAGATACACTAGGTTAACAGGAATTTTTTCATCAGAAATAATTTTTTCGGAACTTCGCTTATCGGCGTTTTGGCAAACCGATTGGAAAACCATGATACCTTCTGAAGAATTCTTAATTCCTATGCGTGCATAATCAAGACCGAAAACTATAAGTCCAGCGCTTAAATCAGTTTCATCTGCTTTCAGTTCAACTTTACTTGTTACTTCAAAATTTGGCGATGGAAATTTCTGCATTAACAATGCAGAAGCATCATATAGAGTTTTAGAACTGCTTAAATATGCTTGAGAATAAAACCGAAGCCACCCTTTCCTTTCTGTCAGTGAAATCCAGGCATCCGAAAAATTGGACTGCCACTGCCATTGTAATCCAATTTTTCCGGTAGAAAATTCATCGTTAGTCTGCGGAACATTTATAGAGTGAGATTTACTAATATTTGGTTTCTTGAATTTTGCAACCGGCTCTCCAATTCCATTCATGTCGTAATCCACACCCAACACAGGCCAATCATTTTCCCATCTCATAGGTTGGAGATGAACTATCCTTCCATAAGCATATCTGTCTTGAAAATGTACAAACCAATCTTCTCCGTTTTGAGTTTGGACCCAGCCCCCTTGATGTGGTCCATTTATTTTAGTGCTTCCCTGTTCTAGAACAACTTTTGCTTCGTAAGGTCCGTAAATATTTTTTGAGCGAAGCACAGACTGCCAACCGGGTTTAACCCCACCAGCCGGCGCAAATATATAATAGTAACCGTTGCGTTTATAGAATTTTGGTCCTTCAATAGTAGGATGATTTACCGAATCACAAAAAACTTGAACGCCATCGTCGAGCAAACTTTTTCCATCCGGGCTCATTTTGTTAATTGTAAGAACATGCTTAATGCCGGAACGGCTTCTCGCCCACGCATGAACTAAATATGCATTTCCATCATCATCCCAAAGGGGGCATGGATCAATCCATCCCTTAGCTTTACGAATAAGTAAAAGTGGCTCCCATGGTCCGCGCGCGTCTTTTGCTTTGGTCATAAATATTCCATTATCCGGATCGCCAAAGTAAATGTAAAATTCACCTTTATGATATCGGATTGCCGGCGCCCAAACACCGTTTCCATGTTGTGGAAAATTAAAATCAGGTAAAGGATAATTCGAAACTGCATGAGAAATAATTTTCCAGTTAACCAAATCTTTAGAGTGAAGAATTGGCAAACCGGGAAAATGTGAAAAGCTAGACGATGTCATGTAATAATCATCGCCAACTCGAATTACGTCGGGGTCGGAATAATCAGCTTGAATAATTGGATTAGTATATGTTCCGTCTCCATTATCGGGAATCCAAACGGCGCCACGTTCTTTAAGATTTTTTAATCCAGGCCATTGTGAAAATGAAACTGTACTCATCAAAACATTACAGAAGAGAAGAAACAAAAATATTTGGGCTCGATTTACCGAAAATCTTTTCATACTACTCGCCTAAAATTATTTAAGCAAAATCATTTTCTTAGTTTGAACAAAACTTCCAGCATGTAATGTAAATAAATAAACACCAGTTGAAAGTGAAGTACGAAGAGTGTTGAACGTAACGTTGTAAACTCCCGGCTGCTTAAATTCATCAACCAATGCTTCAATTTCTCTTCCTAGTGCATCATACACTATTAAGCTTACCCGGCTTGCAACTTGCACATAGTAGCTAATAGTCGTTTCCGGATTAAATGGATTTGGATAGTTCTGTTCCAACTTAAACTCGCTTGGAACTAGCAATTTTTCATTCACTGATGAAACTAGACCATAT
>JBHEKZ010000321.1:0-3152 GCA_041859025.1 Melioribacteraceae bacterium
GTTATTCTTTCTCTTTTCAACTGGAAGGTATTCAAGCATAGAGTAGAAACGGTATCTTACATTACGTAAAAAAAGTCCTGCGCGCTGCTGCCGGTTATCTTCAATCAGTATACCCGGACTTCGTTCACTCATAACCGAACCAACTTCATTTCGTCGTACAGGAATCCATTTGATCGGATTAATTACCTCAATCTTTTGAACATGCCAGCGTATTGCGGGCTTCCAAAATATGGATTCAAACACGGCGCGCACTGCCGAAGGTGTGAGAACATCATAGCTTACACGTTCCACTTTCATTTCGGGACGTGTAAAACAAGCATAGTCTCCCCAAACCTCAAGACAGAAAGGTTTGTGTTTCTTTTCAACCATGTTATTGCCTCCTATGGTTTGTAATTAAATGTGTTATCATTCATTAAAAAAACATTATTACACAACACCATTTCCATAAATCCAATCGGTTTCATTTCCTAATAATCCCAATCCCGGTTTATAAAGATTCGAATCTATCTGCACGTAATAACCATTTGTTTCTTTGATGTAATTGTTCTTTTGTATTTTTTCAAACATGTGTTTGGGAACATTTACAATAAATCTTTGCAGCTTTCTTCCCAACTGTTTTGATGCTCCGTTAAATTCCAGCTCTCTTATTAAAGTCTCGCTGCTTTTTCCGTTTTTTTGATTCTTGTATAAAACAACTATGCTTTTCTGTGCATCGTCTATTAATTTGAAATCGTTGGCGAGTGTTCTGAACTGGAATTTGAAAACATCTGCTTCTTTTATTAGATGCTCATAAAAGCGCGGTTTATCAAAATCATTTACATTAGGATAGAGTTGCTGGAAGTATTTTATAAATATTTCAGGTGTTAATTCTGTTACATTATTTGTACGAAGAATAGATTTACAAGCATCTTCACCTTTGCGTAACAAACCAGGCGGAGATGACTTTGGGGGATTGAAGATAATAACTATTCCAAGTTTTCCTTCTGCTGCTAATTTATTCTCACGGTTACACCGTCCCGCTGCTTGTGCAATTGAATCAAGCCCGGCAAGAGCGCGGTAAACAACAGGAAAGTCGATATCAACCCCTGCCTCAATTAATTGCGTGCTGATAACACGAACCGGTTGACTCTTTCTTAGCTTCTCTTTTATCTCGGAAATAAGTTCGCTTCTCTCTTCTCCACACATAAAAGCAGAAAGATGAATTGTTTCTTCCGGCATAAGTGAATGAAGTTTTCGACAATCGTTCCTTGTATTTACGATACACAAAACCTGTGGATGTTTTATTAGCTCTTCTGCAATTTCATACCATTCCTTTCTTATGCTTAAATCGGGCATTTCCAATTCAACTCTTTTAAAATCCCTTGCAAGCTGATCCGCATTATCTATAATGCTTACAACATTGGTTATTCCATCGAACGCATTTGGATTGGAACCTATCCTGCCAACAAGAGCCGGCTGAGTTGCGGTCATAAGCACAACCGTAACTCCAAAATGTTCAACCAATCCTTTTAGAACAGAGAGAATTGGTTTTAGATATTCCGGCGGCAGCATCTGAACTTCATCCAGGATAATCACACTATTCACAATATTGTGAAGTTTCCTGCATGATGATGATCTGCTTTCGAACAATGATTCAAACAACTGAACGTTTGTCGTTACAATTATCGGGGCGTCCCAATTTTCGGACGCAAGCCGGTTTCTGCTTGTTTCTTTTTCCGGGTCAAGATTACTATGATGTTCTATAACTTGATCTTCGCCGAAAAGGAATGATTCGGATTTTATTCTCTCTTCAATTTCTTTGTCATCATCTGTTCCATATTTGAATACTTTTGATGTTTGTTCAATAATACTGGTGTATGGAATTGCTGTAATAATTCTTTTCTTGTTATGCAGTAAAGCATGTTCAAGAGCAAATGCCATCGATGATAATGTCTTACCTCCACCTGTAGGAACCGTTAAAGAAAAAAATCCGGGATCTAGTTTTGCTTTTTCCCTGCACTGTTCAAGTATATAATTTCTTTTTACATTCAACTGTGTACTTGATCTTTTCTCCTGCATGAATTTATCAAACCGAATTTTTAGTTCTTCCAGTGAATGATATTTCCCTCTATCATCGTACTGTTCTTTATTCATAAAATATTCTGTGTCAAGAAAATCTGCGTCAACTAAACAGGAGAATAGCATTCTTACCCAAAGATGAAAATACTCTTCAGATTTTTCTATATTCTTCTTCTCAGAAATATTAAGAGGTGCAGATTTTGGATACTGTTTTTCTAAAAATTCATTCGCTTCTTGTATTTTCTTAATGATGTTAATCTCTTCTATATCGAGTGTGGGGTCAAAAGGGTTTTTAAATACTCGTGCATCCAAAGCATCTCCAATTGATGGAGCTTCGGCATCCGGCAATCCGGCATGATGTCCCGCTATTCCGTATGCAATTAACTTTGAAACCCGATGACATTTTAACTTTTCATATGCCAGCACAGCCCCGGCACTGCTATGATTTGGTCTATTGTTCTTTCCTTCAATGTGTGCTTCATGATCAAAACCAGAATTACGCAACAAATATGTTTGCCATGCAGGAAGATATTTCCCCAGATCATGCCAGTATCCTAGTGTTTCTCCCCAATCTTTACTGCCAAACTCATTAGCAAAATCACCCGCAATTTTTGCAACTCCATTAAGATGATCACTCAATAATTGTTTTTCCCATGAGCCATCCGGGTTTTGTTTTACATGTGCAATAAACTCTTTTCTTTTTTCTTCATTCATTTTGCTTACACCTCCGGCAGGTAAGCCACATTTTCTTTTGAATTCTCAGAAATGTTTTATAAAGGTATAAAGAAGATGGAAGTTGGAAGTATCATTTAAAGATATTATTACTCAGTAATTCGTCAGCACATCCTTTGCGATTTGAATAACAATTGTCTTAAGTTTCTCTGGCTCTAATACAACAACCCCTTCTCCTCTACTTACAATCCAGGCAGCAATCTCATTTAGAGAATTCACAACAGTTTCATATTCTATTGATCCATCTGGATTTTCAATTACTTTTTGAAATTCCATCAACTGTCTTGGTTTCATTCTATCCGGCCAAGGAGGAAGAAATTTAAGGCGAACGGTAAAACGTTCAGAACCTAGCCAGCACTTAA
>JBHEKZ010000591.1:0-8771 GCA_041859025.1 Melioribacteraceae bacterium
ATAGCCGCAAGCAGAAGAACTCCTTATGTAATCGGCGCTATAAAAAAAGCTCACGAGCTTGGCGCAAAAACGTTGTATTTAACATGCACTCCGCGCAGCAGCTTTAATATTGAAAATGTTGATGTTGCAATGTGCGTAGATGTTGGCCCGGAAGTAGTTATGGGATCAACAAGAATGAAAAGCGGAACAGCACAAAAGCTTGTACTTAATATGCTGACCACCGCTTCCATGATTAGAATGGGAAAAGTGTATGAGAACATGATGATTGATTTGCAGATGACAAATAAAAAACTGGTCGAGCGTTCAAAAAAAATCGTGATGACAATTACCGGAGTTTCCTACGAAGAAGCTCAAAAGTATTTGTATGAAGCCGGCGGTCATGTTAAAACAGCACTTGTTATGATTCTTGCCAATGTTGATGTGATAGAAGCTAAATCACGTATAGAGAAAGCGGATGGTTTTGTTCGCAAAGCAATTTCCAATCCATAAGTTAGGTTAACGATGCGGAATATTTTTTCTTTCATCTGTTTGACAGCAGCCTTTTTTGCAACTTCGTTATTTGCACAAAACGGCATTATTGAAAAACTCTTGAAAGAGAACCCCGAGAAATTCGGCGGTGTACTTTCCAATGTGGACAGTTTCGAAGTTCAGATAATCTACACACAAATAAACCGCGACAAGAATAATTTCCCTTCTTTCAAGACATACAAATACAGAGTTAATCCCAAAAACTATTTTTATTCCGCAAGTACGGTTAAATTACCTACTGCGCTAATGGCCTTGGAAAAGCTGAACAATCTGAAAATAAATGGGCTGGACAAATACACGGCTTTACGAATTGACAGCGCAAGAGTTCCGCAAACCAGTGTAACAAGCGATACATCTTCACAATCCGGTTTACCAAACATTGCGAATTATATAAAGAAGATTTTTCTTGTCAGCGATAATGATGCTTACTGCCGCTTGTATGAATTTGTCGGGCAAAAAGAATTAAACAGCGGACTTCATAAGAAAGGTTATAACGAAGTAAAAATCACAAACCGTTATACCGGTGGATTTGATATTGAAAGCAACCGCTATACAAATCCCTTTACTTTTTATAAAGATGATAAGATAATTTATTCCCAGTCGGAACAGTATAATTCCGAGAATTATCCATTCGATCTAAATGGTGTTATAAAAGGCATAGGGTATTGGGACTCAAAAGATAGTTTGATTAACAAACCTTTTGATTTCTCCAATAAGAATTATATTTCTCTTGAAGCGCTGAACGATATTTTGAAAGCTGTTTTATTTCCCGAAGCGTGCAAACCGAAATCGCGTTTTAATTTAACAGAAGATGATTATAAATTTCTGTATAAATACATGTCAATGAAGCCGAAAGAAAGCAAACACCCCGGTTATGATTCAACTTACTACGATTCTTATGTAAAATATTTCATGTTCGGCGATTCGAAGAAACCGATGCCGGACAATTTCAGAATCTTCAACAAGGTTGGTTTGGCTTACGGTTACTTAACAGACATAGCATACATTGTCGATTTTGATAGCAAAGTTGAGTTCATGCTTTCAGCGACAATTCATGTAAACAAAGACAGAATTTACAACGACGGAATTTACGAGTATGATTCAATTGGTTTGCCTTTCCTTTCCAATTTAGGTAAAGTCATTTATGAATATGAGAAATTGCGGCTAAAGAAATATTCGCCTAATCTTTCCAAATTCAAGATCGCTTACTGAGAAGGTAAGGGTTGTTAGAAATAAATCTTCTTTGCTGTAAAAGGGCTTTTTTGAATTATTACATCCGCAAGTTTTTCTATCACGTTTAGGTAATCTTCCTTTTTAGGTACAGTCAGCAAATTCGATTTTTCTTCCACTTTGCCGTAGCTAACCAAGTTGCGTGTTTTGTTATCCCAGATTATATATTCAATTCCTGCTGTGAGTAAATAAGTGGATTCGCCAATGCTTCCCAGAGAAGAGCCGCTAATTTTTGCCAGCTTAGTAAAATATAGCTTATCGAAAAGCACCAAATAATCTATCTGCGCAAATCTTCCATTCCATTCGTTTAGTTTTGGAATCTGAAACTCCAGACTCATCTTATCAAGATCGACCTTTAACTTTTCCGATTTAACTTCTTTTGCATCATCAGAAATATCTTCGGCAATAATTTCTGTTTGAGTTTTTTCCCCCAGAATTATCTTCATGTAGTTCTCAAACATTTCAGTTTCTCTAAATGTTGCACTGCCGATAACATTACTAATATTGCCGTTTAAGCTAGCTGTAATAATCGATTTCGCATTTATAGGTAAAACTAAAACTTTGGGATGAGTTTCTTTTTTATTGCCATATTCCGGATGGAGATATTGGAATCCGCTTGGATTTGTGCAATAAGTGAGAATAAAAATTGCAATAACGCACAATATTTTGACTGCCGGGTTTTTCATTAATGTGTTTTCTAAAAATTTTCAAATCCAATTCCATAAAAAATAAACCACAGAGCCTAAGCTCTGTGGCCTCATCAACCACGCATCAGAGGGAAGTCTTCTACGCGGTAAACTCACAAATTATTCTAGAAATTAGAATTATTGTCTCTCTCACGCTGTGGAATAGGAAATTGCTTCCAAGCTTCACTTGTAAGATGCCATTTACCAAATCTGTGCTGATCAATCAATCTGGTACCTTGGCAGAAAAGTTCTTTATCTCTTTCTACATAAAGGTCATCTAAATTGATTGTAGCTAAGTTTCCAATTCCATAAGATGCTCTTACTTCATTAGCTAATGCCAAAGCATTACCGGTTCCCTGCCCTCTAAGAGAAGCTTCGGCAAGCATTAAGTTATTTTCTTTCCATGTTAGGAATACATAGGCACTGCTCTTGTCCGGATATTTATTTTGATAGTAGTGTGTAGCTCCGCCAAAAACAAATTCTTTAACAACAACTCTTGCTGCTTCTTTAGGATCAGCTTTTACGTACGCGCCAAATCTATCAGCCACATGAATTTGTTTACGTCCATTTCCGGCAAATCCCCAGAAATATGTATTACTTGCATCATGATTCAGGGCCGTAAAATCGGCATCGTTCTTCTGCATTCCTTTTGCAGCATATGTATTCACATTTGCATAGTCTCCTTTTGCTAGATAGATCTTAGCAATAAATGAATTAACAACTTTGATCATGTATGCATCAGTAGTATATGTTAATGAGCTCTTGGCAAGATTTAGCGCGTCATCCAGCAATGTTGCTGCTGGAATAAACGGACCGGCATTTATGCAAGCACCCGGTTCTGTTTTAGTTAATGCGAATGTTGTTCCCAGATAGAAGCGAGCTATAGAACCATAAAAAGCCGCTGTGAATAGTGCTTCGTTTTTTAGAGCTGCATTAGTGAAGGTAATTTGACCTACACGAACTGCTAGCGTATCTGCCATAAATCGAAGTGAGTGTAAAGAATTCCATGTTCCAGCTATCGAATTGTTATTTAAAGCAATTACTCCTGTATTAATTTCCTCAAACTGAGGGAAAGAAGCATCCGGATTTTGATTGCTGTATTCTAACGCATCCGATAATAAATCAGACTGACATCCGATCTGTGATGAGATTACAGAGAATCCTTGTTTAACACCTGTAATCTGGAATCTCACTTGTCCTTCTGCTGTAAGCCGTGCATCTTCTACTTGATCAATTAAAGGATCAACTTCATTGATATAATCATCGCAGCCGATGAAAAGCCCCAGCATAATTACTATGCACGATATATATATATTTCTTTTCATATTGTTATTCCTCCTTTAAAAACCTAATCGCAGCCAGAAGTTAAAAGTTCTTGGCGTTGGTAGGGTTAAGAATTCTTGTCCTATGGCTAAATTCTGTCTTGCACCGGAAAAGTTTACACCGGGATCTCCATCTTTATACTCTGAGAATGTAACCAGATTTCTGACAGACACACCTGCTGTTACACTTTTAAGGTAAGTATTGAGAGCCAAATCGCCGAATAAATCACTAAAGTCGTAGCTGAAGCTGACTTCTCTAATAATTAGATAGCTGGCATCTTCAACAAAATTGGCTTCGTACAACCCGTCAACCTTCATATATTCTTCAGCAACTTTTTTGTACTCATCAGTTCCGGGTGTTAATGCAACAACACCGGCCGGGGCGGCACCAGGATATGCTGCTGATAATCCTAACAATGCTCTGTATCTGTTAACTTCTGCAACACCGCCCAGTCTCGAAGCAAACTGCTTCGATCCATTGCTGATCTTGTTGTTTAGACCCCATTCGGCGAATGCATACAAGTTAAAATTCTTGAAGAATTTGAAATTGACCGAGAAAGAACCGGAGTGATCCGGAATTGGTGAACCTAAATCTCTTCTCTCTGTTGAAAGAGTTGCACCAATATATTTTCCAGTTGAAGAGCTATAAATAGGAGCAACTGGAACGAAAGCATAGAATCTACTCTTCGAATAACCAACAGCGTGCGCATTAGGTGTATTGATTATATCTCCCGTTCCGCCTAAGTCTTCAATCTTGTTAGTTTGATAATTCCATATCAACGATAAATCCAAATTGAATTCATTTCCTCTGATAGGAGAATATTGCAACAAAGATTCAAAACCGGAGCCGGTTACTTTACCTAAATTATATGGTTGTGCTAGTGAGCCGGTAGATACTTGCAATTTTCCGGTTGATCCGGCTAGTACTCTGTTGACAATAGATTTTTCTGCATCGGTTTTATAGTATGTTACTTCTAACGATACATTTTTGAATAGTTCTGCATCAAAACCAACTTCAATTTCTTTTACGCGCTCCGGTTCAATCTTATCATTGCCAATTACCGCAATTGCTGCACCGGCACCATATCCGCCTACTTGTGCATCCCACAAAAGTGGAATACCATCTGTAACTCCAGGTAGTACACCGCCTTCTCCATAAGCAGCACGTAGTTTTAACAAATTAACAAAGCTTGGTAAGAAATCGTATTTATCGAGTCGAACTGCAAAGCTTGCTTTTGGATAAGTGATTGATGGCGCGTTATCGCCAATTGAAGTAGCGTAATCTTTGCGAATGCCTAATGTTAAGAAGTACTGGTCTTGATAGCTAATTGAGTGTTCCGTAAAAATTCCACCTTCGCGGGCATGTAAAAATTGCTCTGCCCATGTTGTAACTGTTCCGCCGGAACCTAAATCTGTAATTAATGTTGAATTAAAATCTTCTACTGTAACATTGTTGCCCTGCAAATATCTATTAAAGAATTGAGCGCCTACAACAGAACGGAATTTAAAATCGCTAAACTCATAATTATAAGCCGCGTTGAATTCCATATTCTGATTTGTGTTTCTTCGATCATATAATGCTTTCTGTCCGTCAGCTACTAAAGCATTATATCCAATTGGGTAAAATCTGTTTTCTCTATAATTCATATTATCAACGCCAAGCGTGGCATTGATTTCCAGATTTTCAATCGGAGTATAATTTGCCGAAACAGAACCGATAAACTGATTTGTTGTTCCTTCCAAGTATGCCTGGTCTAGCATAACGCGAGATGTCCAGGTAAATGGTTTGTAACGCAGCAGCATGTTTCCTAGCCAGCCATAAATCGAGTTATCATTGTTTGGTCTAAACACTTTGTTGTTGTTATAGTAGGCATTGAGCTTTATGTTCAGATTATTATATGGATTAGCGACAAGATTAATTCTAGTAGATGTTCTTTCTTGTCGGTTTGTTGCCAATATTCCATCTTCAATTCTGTTTTCCAAACTGGCGTAGTATCTAACTTCGGAGTTTCCGCCAACTATGTTTAAGAAATGTTCCCTGATTGGTCCTTTTCTGAAGTTATTGTTAGCAGTGTCTGCCGTAACGTAAACATCAGAATCATACTTTCTCTGCTGCTCGTTATATCCGTAGTTAAATTTATATTCTACAGATAAACCTTTTCTTGCCGCAGCAGAAATCTTGCCGGTTTTTGTTGTTATAAGAACAACACCGTTAGCGCCATTTGTACCATACATGGCCGCTGCAGCCGGACCTTTTAAAAATTCAATCTTATCAATGTCGTTAGCGTTTAGTCCGGATAGAGTATTATTTAACTGACCACCGGCTGCTAAACCAATTTCGGTATTTTCAACTCTTACTCCATCGATATACATTGTTGGCTGGCCGGTACCGTTCAAACCGCCGCCGCCTCTAACATTGAATCTCCAACCACCGCCAACGTTACCGGAAGCGTTAGTCATTTGTACACCGGAAACTTTACCGGCAACAATCTGAGAGATTCCATTATAAGAGTTGATTGTTTGTAAATCTGCCGCATTAATTCTTGCTACAGAAACTTCCGCTACGGACTTAGAAGTTTTTGAAGCAATGCCTGTAACAACTATTTCTTCATTCTGGAAGACATCTTCTTCCAATGAAAAATCTTGAACAATTTCAGAACCGTTCAAAACTATACGAGCAATCCCTTTCTTATAATTAATGAAGGATGCTGTTAATTCCGTTTGCTGTCCGTTAGCCAAGCTTTTGGGTACATCAAAGGAATAATTACCATCTAAATCCGCTGCAGCTCCAAGTCCTGTAGCTTTTAGAACTACACTCGCCCCAATTAACGGCTCCCCATTCTGATCCGTTACTTTTCCTCGTATCTTAAAAGTAGATTGCCCAATGGCAAGGCTATTAGTAAGAATGAGAAATACCAGAAAAAGTAAAAATCTCTTCATACACTTCTCTCTGTTTAGTTGATGAATACACAATTGCAATAAGTCCGCACTCGCACACTTATAGTTGTCTAAATTTCAGTTTCAAAATAGTTTTTGCGTCAGTAGCCTTTAAACCTTTCATGCACCAATGGTCAATAGGCATGATAAGCGGTTGATGACTTTGCCGATTATTAATTATTCTTCTGAAGCGATCTTTTTATTTCGTGCGTTGAATAAAAATTTATTATTGAAATAAGAATGAAGATCACTCCGCTAATCAACATCATTGCAAACCATTCCTTTTTTAACTGAAATGGGACTAACGATTTTGATAGCGATTCGAATTGCTTTATGAAGACCAGTGACGCACCCAGTAAAAGAATTAATACATTGTAAAGTTTGCTCATGCAACCTCCCTCGTTTTTTTTGTCTCTCTCATGTGTTGGACGAGCTAAGGATTGAAATGTTTTAGGTAGAAAATAAAACCCGCATAATCATGTAAGCATTTGGCAATCTAACAGCCGCTTATCATCTCTATTAACCGCTTATCAATTTCGGATAAATTTTTAGCATGGAATTACGATATTAAGAATGATTAATTGCAGAGTTAGAAATGAAACCTAATTACATAATCATGTGGCTTACAAAACATATCGAGAAAAACAATTACCCGCCTTTCCATTTTATTAATACAATTGGATGGCTTGTAATCATTTTTGCAGACACATTTATTGTTAGCCCCGACTTACTTTTAAACAACATACCAATGCTTATTACCAATACTTTGCAATGGAGTTGCGGTTATGTAATCTCTATCTATATTCGTTCGATCTATACTAAATACAATTATTCATCGCAAAGTATTTACAGAATTATTGGATTTATTCTTGTAATTAGCTTTCTTGCTTCAATACTTCTCTATTTTGCGGTGCATCTTATTGCAATACCCTACAACTACAAGCAGATTGATAGATTACTTGAGATCACTTTTACTCTTAAAGTTCTTGCGAATAATTTAACACGTTACTTTCCGTTGTTCACCACATGGAGTTTGCTATACTTTGGAATAAAGCTCTGGATTGATTTACAAATGATACGCAACCGGGCTGAGAAGTCTGATCTCTTGGCACAAAGCGCGCAGTTGCAAATGTTACGTTACCAGATTAATCCTCATTTCTTGTTTAACTCATTCAGCTCGCTTCGCGCACTTATTCGTTCCGATAAGGAAAAAGCCGAAGAAATGTTAAATAAACTGTCGGAGTTTTACCGTTACACATTAATTACTCGAAACTCCACATTTGTTCCTCTTAAGGATGAGATTGAAGCAATAAAACATTATGCTTCTATCGAGAAAATTAGATTCGAGGAAAAAATCGAATTTGATTTTAAATTGCCTGAAAACGCAGTTGATTTTCCGGTTCCGACTTTTATATTACATCCATTGATTGAAAACGCCATCAAGTTTGGAATGCTTACAAGCGCACTGCCACTTCGGATCAATATTGCAGTTGATTATAATGATGAATGGCTTACAATCGAAGTTGCCAATTCCGGCAAATGGATGAAAAATGGAAACGAACAAAAGCAGAATGGGACTGGGACCGGATTGAGTAATCTAGTTAACCGTTTAGAACACACGTTCCCAAATAATTATCACTTCGAAACGAAAGAAGAAAATGGAAAGGTTCTTTCAATTCTAAATCTTAGGAAGCTATAGATGGAAAAGAAGTATAAGTGCATAATTGTTGATGATGAAAAACTCGCACGGGAAGATTTAAAATCGCTGCTGTTGGAGTTTCCAAATATCGAGATTATTGGGGAAGCAGATGGTAGTGAATCCGCATTAAATTTGTTAAAAACTGTAGAACCGGATTTAATATTTCTGGATATTCAGATGCCGGGCAAATCCGGCTTTGATATTCTTCAAGACATCCAAACCGAAGCAAGAATCATTTTTGTTACTGCTTATGATGAATATGCAGTGAAAGCTTTCGAAATAAGTGCGCAAGATTATCTGCTGAAGCCGGTTAGTAAATCCAGACTAGAACTGGCTATTAAAAATCTGACCACTCCTCAATCTGCAAAG